>NZ_JAAAHR010000113.1:0-31675 GCF_009908215.1 Nonomuraea sp. K271
GCCTGGGGGTGGGGCGCCGGCCGACTCCAGCAGCAGGTCCAGGGTCGCGGCGTCCGGCCGGGCCTCCAGGTCGCGTACGAGCAGGGCGGAAAGGACGGGGCCGAGCGGCCCCGCACGTCCGGGCGGCGGGATCTCCTGGTTGAGCACGGCCGCCAGCGTGGCCAGCGCCGTGCCCCTGCGCAGCGGGTGCCGCCCCTCCACGGCCACGTACATCAGCATGCCGAGCGACCACAGGTCGGAGCCCGGCTCCCCTTCGACGCCGTTGATGCGCTCGGGCGCCATGTACTCGGGTGAGCCGATGAACGCTCCCGTGGCCGTCAGGGTCGTGGACTCGCGTACGGCCGCGATGCCGAAGTCGGTGAGCACCGAGCGGCCGTCCTCGCGCAGCAGCACGTTGGCGGGTTTGACGTCGCGGTGCTGGATGCCGACGGCGTGCGCGGCGCGTAAGGCGGACAGCACCTCGCGGCCCAGGCGGGCCACGGCGTCCGGCGGCATGGGGCCGTGCTTGAGCCGGTCCTGCAAGGAGCCGCCGGGGACCAGTTCCATGACGATCCACGGGTAGTCGTGCTTTCCCGGGTCGACGATGTGGTGGATGGTGACCACGTGCGGGTGGTTCAGCCGGGCCAGGGCTCTGGCCTCGCGCAGCACCCTGGCGCGCAGCTCGCGGGCGGCGTCGGGGTCGTGCTCGTCCATGAGGGGATCCGGCGGGCGCACCTCCTTGAGCGCGACCTCGCGGCGCAGAGCGACGTCGCGGGCCCGCCACACCAGGCCCATGCCCCCGCCGCCGAGCCGTTCCACGAGCTCGAAGCGGCCGTCGATCACCCGTTCGTGCATGAGGGGCAGATTATCGCGCCGCTGTCAGGCGCTCGTGGCCAGCGTCTCCGCCTCGATGCCGTACCGGAAGGGCAGGCCCCGGGCGTAGCGGGCGAGTTCGTCGAGCGCGAGGTCGGCGATGCGGCCCAGCTCGCCGCCGAGAGAGCCGGCGATGTGCGGCGTGAGCAGCACGTTCGGCAGGTCGTAGAGGGGCGAGTCGGCGGGCGGCACCTCGGGCTCGGTCACGTCGATCACCGCGTACAGCCGGCCGCTGGACAGTTCGGCGACGAGCGCGTCCTGGTCGACGAGGGCGCCCCGGGCGGTGTTGATGAGGGTCGCGCCGTCGCGCATCCGGGCGAGGCGGGCGGCGTTGACGAGGTGCCTGGTCTCGGGCAGCGAGGGCGCGTGCAGGCTGATCACGTCGCACCGGTCGAACAGCTCGTCCAGCTCGACGTGGGGCACGCCGAGGTCCTCCGTGAGGTACGGGTCGGCGACGATCACGTCGAGGTCGAACGGCCGCAGCAGCTCGATGACCCGCCGGCCGATCCAGGACGCGCCGACGATGCCGATCGTGCGCCGGTAGTTGCCGAACCCGGGGAAGAGGCCCTCGATGTCGAGGGACGTACGCCGCTCGCGGTAGAGCCCGGCGATGTCCAGCACCCGTTTGCCGGCGAACAGGATGGAGGCCAGGGTGTACTCGGCGACGGGTTCGGCGTTGGCGGCCGCCGCCGAGGAGACGAGGATGCCGCGCTCCCAGCAGGCGTCGGTGACGTGGTGTTTCACGCTGCCCGCCGCGTGCACGATCGCCCGCAGCCTGGGCGCCCTGGCGAGCACGTCGCCGGTGATCGGCGGGCACCACCAGCTCGTGCAGAGCACCTCGGCCTCGGCCAGCGCGCCGGCCACGGCGAGGGCGTCGAAGTCGTCGGCCACCAGGTCGGGGTCGGTGTCGGCGACGGCGGTCAGCCGGTCGCGCGCCTGCCCGGCGAAGATCCGTCCCGCCACCTGCCGTCCCATGGCGAGCAGGGTTCTCGGCCGCACATCCGTCATGACGCTCCAGCTTCCCCGACGATGATCCGATCTTAGCGTTTCACCACAAGCACTCCCCTTTCGGTCACGAGCGGGGTGATGTCAAGCGTGCGCGGGCGGCGTCGGTCCAAAGGCGCACGTCCGCCCGTTCGCCGACCTCCAGCGCTTCCCGGTAGTGGGGTTCGGCCGGGCGCCCCAGGAACGCGGCCAGGTCCCCGAGCACCTGTGCGGTGGGGCACAGCAGCCCGGTGACCAGCCCTGACTCGATGGCCGCCAGCACGGACTCCTCGTCGGCGCCGCTGACGGCGCTCAGCACGTCGACGTCGCTCTCGCGGCCGATGACCGCGCTCTGCCGCAGGATGGTCCCGGCCTGCGCGGGCAGCCTGGCCACACGGCGGCGCAGCACGTCGCGCACGCCGGCGGGCATCGCCACCACGCCCTCCGCGTCGAGCAGGCGCGCGGTCTCCCTGACGAAGAACGGGTTTCCGCCGGTGCGCTCGGCGATCTCCGCGACCGTGGCGGCGTCAGCGGGACGGCCGCAGGCCAGGCTGATCAGCTCGCCCACCTCGGGCGCCGCGAGGCCGGGGCGGCACCTCGTGAGCGTAGAGGTCGTCGATGAGGCGGTCGACCGGCACCGCCCGGCCACCGGCGGCCATCGCGGTCCGTAACAGGCCGCATTGGCCTCTACCGTGGGGCCATGCATCCCCTCATCAGCCGCAGGGCGCTCAACCGGGCCACCCTGGACAGGCAGTTCCTGCTGCGCCGTACCACCCGTTCCGTGACCGACGTGGTGGAGCACCTGGGCGGCCTCCAGGCCCAGACGCCGCACACCTGGTACACCGGCCTGTGGAGCCGCATCGAGGGGTTCAAGCCTGACGACGCGGCCGGCCTGCTGTCCTCGCGTCAGCTTGTCCGCATCGCGTTGCAGCGCTCGACCATCCACCTCGTCACCGCCCGCGACTGCCTGGCCATGCGGCCCCTGCTGCAGGTCGTGGGCGAGCGCGGCGCCGGTGGCGCGTTCGGCAGGCGGCTGGAGGGGGTGGACCTGGACGAGCTGGCGGGCGCGGGCCGGGCGCTGCTGGAGGCGCGGCCGATGACGTTCGCCGAGCTGGGGCGAGCGCTCGCCGAACGGTGGCCGTCGCACGACGCCCACGCGCTGAGCCAGGCCGTGCGGTGGCTGCTGCCGCTGGTGCAGGTGCCGCCGCGCGGGCTTTGGGGCAGGAGCGGGCCCGCCGCCCACACCACCGCCGAGTCCTGGCTGGGCTTCCACGCGCCGCCGATGACGCCCGCGGAGCTGGTGCTGCGCTATCTGGCGGCGTTCGGTCCCGCGTCGGTGATGGACGCGCAGACGTGGTCGGGGCTGACCCGGCTCGGCGAGGTCGCCGAGTCGCTGGACCTGGCGCGCTTCACCGACGAGAACGGCAGGACCCTGTACGACCTGCCCGGCGCTCCCCGCCCCGACGAGGACACCCCCGCGCCGGTGCGGCTGATGTACGACTTCGACAACCTGTTCCTGTCGCACGCCGACCGGTCCAGGGTCGTGACGGAACGCGCGGCCGCCACGCTGAAGAGGTTCATGGGCAAGAACGCCTCCCTCCCGCGGATCATCCTCGTGGACGGCGTCGCGGCCGGCGACTGGACGGTCACCCGGGCCAAGGACACCTCCACGCTCACCCTGCACCGGTGGGAGCCGATCTCCGTCATGGACGAGGCCGAGGAGGAGGGCCGGCGGCTGCTGGAGTTCCTGGCCCCGGGCGACAAGCACACGATCGCGGTCGCGGACGGGCCCTCCCGCTCGTGAGCGGTTCTGCAGTGCAGAACGGTGTGCTGCAGAAGCGCTTGGGTCGGTATGGTGGCCCACGTGCCGGAACGTAACCAGTCCGCCTCGCTCAGACGTGCGCTGACCGTGCTGGAGCACGTCCGTGAGCACTCGGGCCTGTCGCTCACGGAGCTGGCCGAGGCGGTCGGCCTGCCCAAGAGCACGGTGCTGCGGCTGACCACGCCGCTCGTCGAGGCCAGACTGCTCGACCGCGACCGCAGGACGGGCGCCTACCGGCTGGGCCACGGCACGCTGCGGCTCGGCCAGTCCTACCTGGCCACGCTCGACCTGCGGGCCGTCGCGGCCGAGGAGTCGCACCGGCTGATGAACGACGTGCGCGAGACCGTCCACCTCGTCGTCTACGACCCGCCGCACGTCGTCTACATCGACAAAGTGGAGAACGACGCCACCGTCCGCATGGGCTCGCGCATCGGCAGCCGCGGCCCCGCCCACTCCACGGCCGTCGGCAAGGCCATCCTCGCCTGGCAGCCCGAGGACGCCCTCGTCGAGCTGAGCCTGGAGCCGAAGACCAGGCACACGATCGTCGACCCCGAACGCCTGCGCGCCGACCTGGCCCACACCAGGCGCCGCGGCTACGCGGTCGACGACCGCGAGAACGAGCCCGAGGTGCGCTGCGTCGCGGCGCCGATCTTCAACCACCACGACGCGGTCGCCGCCGCCATCTCCGTCTCCGGCCTCTCCTCGCGGATCACCGCCGCGCGCGTACGAGAGCTGGGGCCGCTGGTGGCCGGGGCGGCGGCGCGGATCTCGAGAAAGCTGGGTAGCCAGTGCCGATGACGGGGCCGATGACGGGGCCGAGCACACCGACGACAGAACTCGTCACCTTCGGCGAGACCATGGCGCTGTTCGCCGCCCGCCGCACCGGGCCGATGCGCTTCGCCCGCGACTTCGACCTGGGCCTGGGCGGCGCCGAGTCCAACGTCGCGATCGGCGTCGCCCGGCTCGGCCACCGCGCGGCCTGGGTCGGCAGGGTCGGGGCCGACGAGTTCGGCGACCTGATCCGCTCGACCCTGCGGGGCGAGGGCGTGGACGTGCGGGCCATCGCCGACCCCGACGCGCCCACCGGGCTGATGATCAAGGGCAGGCGTACGGCCGACCTCATCGACGTGCGCTACTACCGCAGGGACAGCGCGGGCTCGCGGTTGTGCGCCGCCGACCTCGACCCCGAGCTGATCCGGTCGGCCCGCGTGCTGCACGTCTCCGCGATCACACCGGCGCTCTCCGGCACGGCCCGCGATGCCGTACGCCACGCGATCGCCGAGGCGCGGGCCGCGGGCGTGCTCGTCTCACTCGACGTCAACTACCGCAAGGCGCTGTGGACGCCCGACGAGGCGGGGGCGTGGCTGCGCGAGACGGTCGGCGACGTGGACGTGTTGTTCGCGACCGAGGCGGAAGGCCGGCTCGTCGCCGACGTCGAAGGCCCCTCCGAGCTGGCCGGGGCGCTGGCGAAGCTGGGGCCGCGCCACGTGCTGATCAAGTTCGGGGCCGAGGGCGCCATGGAGCTGTCCGGCGGCGTCGAACTGCGGGCGGACCCCTACGACGTGACGGAGGTCGACCCCGTGGGGGCCGGCGACGCGTTCGCGGCCGGCTGGCTGGCCGACTGGCTGGCCGGGGCGGAGCCCGCGCAGCGGCTCAGCACGGCGTGCGCGGCGGGGGCGTTCGCCGTGACCTCGCAGGGCGACTGGGAGAGCCTGCCCCGGCGGGCCGACCTGAGCCTGCTGCGGCGGCCCGCCGACGGCGTGAGCAGGTGATCACACCGCCCGGCCGGCGGTCGGCGACGGATTGACATGTACGACAGCCGTAGCATGGCGTCCATGAAGCGCCCCCTGGGAGGGCTTCAGTCCACGATCACGAACAGGATGTGGTCCTACCGCCAGCCCGCTCCCGTCCGTGACGTCCTCGAAGACCTCCGTCAGATCGCCTGCACCACGGTCATGACCGTGATGGACAAGCTGCACACCAAGGGCCCGCTCAAGCGCGAGCCGGTCGGCCGGGCCCACGTCTACGAGCCGATCTCCACGAAAGCGGCCTACACCGCGGAGCTGGTGCGGCACGCCTGGCCACCAGCGGCGACCAGGCCGCCACCCTGGTCGACTTTCTTGAGCGGCTCACGCCCGAGGAGGCCACCGTCATCAGGGCCATTCCTTTTCCTGTTTCCGCTCCGGGCTTGGGGGCAGGCGGGGAGGACTCGTCCGGGGGAAGGAACGACGATGACTGATGTTTCCGGTATGGGTTCCGGGCCGAACGACGAGCGCGAGGTGCTCACCAACCGGCAGGGACACCCGGTCTACGACAACCAGAACCAGCGCACGATCGGCCCGCGCGGCCCGGCGACGCTGGAGAACTACCAGTTCCTGGAGAAGATCAGCCACTTCGACCGGGAGCGCATTCCCGAGCGCGTGGTGCACGCCAGGGGCACGACAAGCTACGGCTTCTTCGAGGCGTACGGCAAGCTCGGCGACGAGCCGATCAGCCGTTTCACCCGGGCCAAGCTCTTCCAGGAGGCGGGCAAGCGCACCGACGTGGCCCTGCGCTTCTCCACCGTGATCGGCGGCCGGGACTCCGCCGAGACCGCGCGTGACCCGCGCGGTTTCGCGGTCAAGTTCTACACGGAGGACGGCAACTGGGATCTGGTCGGCAACAACCTGGCGGTCTTCTTCATCAGGGACGCCATCAAGTTTCCCGACGTGATCCACTCGCTGAAGCCCGACCCGGTCACGTTCCGGCAGGATCCCAACCGCATTTTCGACTTCATGTCGCAGACGCCCGAAAGCCTGCACATGCTGGTCAACCTGTTCAGCCCGCGCGGCATCCCCGCCGACTACCGGCACATGCAGGGGTTCGGCGTGAACACCTACAAGTGGGTCAACCAGGAGGGCGAGTCGTTCCTGGTGAAGTATCACTGGATGCCCAAGCAGGGCGTGCGCAGCATGACGGAGGCCGACGCCGCGGTCATCCAGGCGAACGACCTGGGGCACGCCACCAAGGACCTGCACGACGCCATCGAGCGTGGCGACTACCCGGAATGGGAGCTGCTGGTCCAGCTGATGAGCGACGACGAGCATCCCGAGCTCGACTTCGACCCGCTGGACGACACCAAGGTGTGGCCGGAGAACGAGTTCCCCGCCCTGCCGGTCGGGCGGCTGGTGCTCGACAGGAACGTGGAGAACCAGTTCGCCGAGAACGAGCAGGCCGCGTTCGGCACCGGCGTGCTAGTGGACGGGCTGGACTTCTCCGACGACAAGATGCTCATCGGCCGTACGTTCTCCTACAGCGACACGCAGCGCTACCGCGTCGGGCCCAACTACCTGCAACTGCCGGTCAACCAGGCCAGGAACGCCGCCATCCGCACCAACCAGCGCGACGGGCTGATGACGTACTTCGTCGACACCGGGGGCGAGGACCCGCACATCAACTACGAGCCGTCGCTGCGCGGCGGCCTGCGCGAGGCCGAGTACCCGCATCCCGACGAGGTCGGGCCGGAGGTCAGGGGGCGGCTCACCCGCAAGCGCATACCGCGTACCAACGACTACACCCAGGCCGGGCAGCGCTACCTGCTCATGGAGCAGTGGGAGCGTGACGACCTCGTGCACAACTTCGTCTCGGCGCTGCGCCAGTGCGACCGCCGTATCCAGGAGCGCATGGTCTGGCACTTCCTGCTCGCCGAGGACGATCTCGGGCTGCGCGTCGGCGAAGGGCTGGGCATCGGTCCGGACGACGTGGCTCAGCTGGAGCCGCTGAAGAGCCAGGACCTCACCGAGGAGGATCGCAACCGGCTGGCCAAGCTCGGCAGGAACGGCCCCCGCGACGTCGAGGGCCTGGAGATGACGCACTGCGTGCCGAACGAGCGCGCCGCGCACGCCGAGCGCTGACCTGCCGCTTTACGTCCGGGCCTGCTTGGAGGCAGGCTCGGAGGAAGGGGAGGTGCCCACGATGGACGACAAGCAGTGGAACGTGCAGATCTGGATCCATGAGGACGACGAGGACGCCGTGACCACGGCCACGGCGGTCCTGTTCACCTCGGACGGCAAGCGGCACGAGAGCGTGGGCCGGGCCCGGCGCAATCCCGCCGACCGGCCCGTGCCGGGGATCGGGGACGAGCTGGCCGTCGGGCGGGCGTTGTCCGACCTGTCGGCGAAGCTCATCCAGGACGGCGCGGAGGACGTCGCCCAGCTGGCCAGCCCGGTCTGAGAGCCTGGTCTGGGGAGCGGCCGGGTCTGAGCGGCCCGGTCTGAGCGGCCCGTTCCGGTCGGCCGGTCGGGCCGGGTCAGAGCAGGCCGGCGGCGGCCAGGAGCTTGCCGATCCTGCCGGTCTCGTCGTCGTTGAGCGGGATCTGCGGCAGCGCGGTGATCGGGCAGTCGATGATCCCGCGCAGGTGCAGCGCGGCCTTGAACGCTCCAAGGCCGGACGAGCTGCCGCCCATGCGCGAGCCGCCGGCGTGGACGATCTGGAACAACCTGACCAGGCGCTCCTGCTCGGCCCTGGCCGCCTCCCAGTCGCCGCGGGAGGCGCAACGGTAGAGCTCGACGTAGCCGTGCGGGTCGACGTTGCCGAGGCCGGGCACCACGCCGTCGGCGCCCGTCCACAGCGCCGAGTCCACGGTCACCTCCGACCCGGTCAGCACGCTGAACGGCGCCGTACGGCCCAGGACGACCTCGCGCAGGCCGCCGTCGTCGCCGCTGGAGTCCTTGACCCCGGCCAGCGCGCCCTCGGCGGCCAGTTCGAGCACCAGAGGGGCGCTCAGCTTGGTGTGCACCGACACCGGCAGGTCGTAGGCGTAGACCGGCAGCCCGCCCCGCGCGGCGATCGTACGGAAATGGGTGCGGATCTCGTCGGGGTGGGTGCGCGTGTAGAAGGGCGCGGTGGCCACCAACCCGGACACTCCGGCCTCACGGGCGACGCGGGCGTGTTCGAGCACCCGCGGCGTCGTCATGTCGATCACTCCGGCGAGCACCGGCACCTGACCGCCCACGTGCCCGACGACGGTGTCCAGCACCACCCGCCGTTGCGCGTCCGTCAGGTACGCCACCTCCGACGAGGATCCCAGCACGAACAGCGCGTCCACTCCCCCGGCCAGCAGATGGTCGACCAGCCGGGTGAGCGACGCGGTGTCCACCTGGTAGTCGGGGGTCAAGGGGGTGCACACCGGGGGGATCACACCGGTAAGCCTCATGGGCGCTCCTGGATCAGTTCGAGGTCGGTCGCTCCTGCCGCCACCGGGTGGTGGCAGTGGAACAGGTGGTCGTCGTCCGTCCGCGCCGCGGGCATCTCCGCCGCGCAGGCGTCGTCGGCCCGCCAGCACCGCGTGCGGAACGGGCAGCCGCTGGGCGGCCTGGTGGCCGAGGGCACGGCGCCGACGAGCGGGATCGGATTGATCGGCGAGATCAGCCCGGGGGTGGCGGAGAACAGCGCCCGCGTGTACGGGTGCCGGGCGTTGTGCGGCACGGCGTGGGCGGGTGTCTGCTCGACGATCCGGCCCAGGTACATGGTGACGACGCGGTCGCTCATCCTGCGTACGGTCTGGATGTCGTGCGAGACGAACACCAGCGCGAGCCCGAGCCGTTCCTTGAGGTCCAGCAGCAGGTTGAGGATCTGTGCGCGGACCGACACGTCGAGCGCGCTGGTGGGCTCGTCGGCGACGACGAGCTCGGGTTCGAGCGCGAGCGCCCTGGCCACGGCGACGCGCTGGCGCTGGCCGCCGGACAGCTGGCCGGGCAGCGCCTCGGCGGCGCTGGACGGCAGCCCGACCAGGTCGATCAGCTCGCGTACGCGGGCGTCGCGCTGGGCGGGGGTGCCGCGGCGGTGCACGTTGAGCGGGTCGCGCAGCACCTGCCGTACGGGCAGGCGCCGGTTGAGCGCCGTGGACGGGTCCTGGAAGACCATGCCGACGCTCGACCCGATGAGGGCGCGACGTTCGGACTCCTTGAGCGACCACAGGTCCTTGCCGCGGTAGGTCACGGTGCCGGAGGTGGGCCGTTGGAGGCCGACCAGCACCTTGGCCAGCGTGGACTTGCCGCAGCCCGACTCGCCGACGATGCCGACGGTCTCGCCGGCGGCGACGGTGAGGTCGGCGCCGGTCAGCGCGTAGACGCGGTCCCGCGTGAAGAGGCCGCCTGAGCGGGCCTTGTGCACGACGTGCACGTCGTCGAGCTCAAGCACGCTGCTCGCTCCTCGTCTCGCGGTTCGTGCCGGTCGCGGCGACCGCCGGATGGTGGCAGGCCACCGCGTGGGTGGCGTCTCCGTTCACGGGGCCGTCCAGGACGGGCGTGTCGGTACGGCACACGTCGGTGGCCATCGGACACCGGTCGGCGAACCGGCAGCCGTCCGGGAAGTCGGCCGGCGCGGGCACGACGCCGCGGATCTGCGTGAGCCGCTCGGCCCCCGACTCCAGCGACAACACCGAACCGAGCAGGCCGCGGGCGTAGTGGTGGGCGGGCGCGCCGACGAGGGCGGGGGTGGCGCCGGTCTCGACGATCTGGCCGCCGTACATGACGACCACGCGGTCGGTGACGTCGGCGACGAGCGCGAGGTCGTGCGAGACGAGGATCAGCGCGAAGCCGAGCTCCTCGCGCAGCTTCAGCAGCAGCTCGATGACCTGCGCCTGGACGGTCACGTCGAGCGCGGTGGTGGGTTCGTCGGCGACGATCAGCTTGGGGTCGCGCGACAGCGCCATCGCGATGAGCACCCGCTGCCGCTGCCCGCCCGACAGTTCGTGCGGATAGGACGACAGGGTGCGGCGGGCGTCGAGGCCGACGAGTTCGAGCAGTTCGGCGGGGGTGCGCCGGCCGCCGCGGCGGGTGAGCTGCTTGAGCTGGGCCTTGATGGTCATGGCGGGGTTGAGCGAGGACAGCGCGTCCTGGTAGATCATCGCCATCTCGTGCCCGAGCAGCCGGCGGCGGGCGCGGCGCGGTAGCGAGAGCAGCTCGCGCTGGTCGAAGCGCACGTGGCCGCTGACGCGGGCGTCGCGGGGTTGCAGGCCCATGATGGTGAGCGCGGTCAGCGACTTGCCGCAGCCCGACTCGCCGACCAGGCCGAGCACCTCGCCGGGGCGCACCTCGAAGCCGATGCCGTCGACGATGTCCACGCCCTCGGTGAACCCGATGCGCAGCCGTTCCACCGTGAGGATGGGCGGCCCCTGAGGCAGCGGGCGGGCACGCTCGGCGAGCCGCTGCGCGGCCTCGGCCAGTCCGGGAAGCTCGACGACCTCGCCGGAGCCGGGCTGCGCCCGCTCGAAGGCGTCCTCGTCCTTCCTGACCGGCGCCTTGCGGGCGGCGGGCGCCGCCCAGGCGTCGGAAATGCCTTCGGACAGGATGTTCAGGGCGAGCACGGTCAGCAGGATCAGCAGGCCGGGGAAGACCGTGCCCCACCAGCCGCCGAGCAGCACGAGGTTCTTGCCGTCGGCGATGACGCTGCCCCACGACGGGTCCGGCGGACGTACGCCGGCGCCGATGAACGACAACGACGCCTCGAACACGATCGCGTCGGCCACCATCACCGTGCAGAACACCAGCACGGGCGCCGCGCAGTTGATCGCGACGTGCTTGACGACGATGTGCGGGGTGCGGGCGCCGATGATGCGCTCGGCCGCGACGTAGTCCTCGCCGTACTGGGCGAGGACGTTCGCCCGTACGACCCTGGCGACGGACGGCATGTAGAGGAAGGCGATGGCCATGACGAGGACGGGGATGCTGCCGCCGAACACGGCCACGAGCACGGCGGCCAGCGCGATGCCGGGGAACGCCATGATCACGTCGAGCAGGCGCATGATGGTTTCGTCCACGGCCTTGCGCGAGGTGGCGGCGACGGCGCCGATGACCGCACCGGCTACCAGGGCGAGCCCGGTCGCGCCGAGGCCGATGACGAGGGACCAGCGGGCGCCGTACAGGAGCCTGGACAGGATGTCGCGGTTGGCGCTGTCGAGTCCCATCCAGTGCTCGGCCGACGGGCCGCCGCCGGACGCCTCCTGGAAGAACGGCGAGTGCGGCGCGATGAGCGGCGCCAGCACCGCCGCCAGCACGACGGCGGCGATGAGGCCGAGCGAGATCCACGACAGCGGCTTCAGCCTGCGGAACGTCACGCCCGGGCGGGCCAGGCGGTCGGTGAGTCCACGTCTCATGAGGCGCTCCTGAGGCGGGGGTTGACCAGCAGGTAGAGGACATCGACGACCAGGTTGACGATCATGAAGCCGACGGCGATGGTCAGCACCACGCCCTGGACGACCGCGGGGTCGCCGTCGCGCACGGCGTTGATCATGAGCTGCCCCATGCCGGGCAGGCCGTAGATCGTCTCGATGACCACGGTGCCGCCGATCAGGTAGCCGATGCGCAGGCCGAGCACGGTCAGCGGGTTGATGAGGGCGTTGCGCAGCACGTTCCTGCCGACGACCACGATCGGCGGCAGGCCGCTGCCGTACGCGGTGCGCACGTAGTCGCGGTCCAGCTCCTCCACCACCGACGTGCGGATGATGCGGGTGAGCTGGGCGGCGATCGGCAACGACAACGACAGGGCGGGCAGCGTCATCGACCGCAGCCAGCCGACGAACGAGTCGGCCGGGTTGATGTAGCCGCCGGTGGGGAACAGTCCCTCGCCGACCGCCAGCCACTGGATCATGAGCAGCGCCAGCCAGAACGACGGCGCCGCCACCCCGATCAGCGACACCAGGCGGACGAGCTGGTCGGGCCAGCGGTCGCGGTAGAGCGCCGCGGCCACGCCGAACACGAACGCCAGCACCAGCCCCACGACCAGGCCGAGGAACGTCAGCTGCAACGTCAGCGGCAGGGCCGTCGTCACCGACTCGATGACCGGCTTCTTGGTGAGCACGCTGGTGCCCATGTCGCCCTGCGCCAGATCCATGACGAAGCGGACGTAGCGCAGCGGGAGCGGGTCCAGCAGCCCGTTCTCGAGCTGGAACTGGTGGATCTGCTCGGGGGTCGGGTTCGCGCCCTGGAAGTAGGCGTACTCCGGCTTGCTGTTGGAGAAGCGCATCACGATGAACACGAACGCGACCACGCCGAGCACGAGCGGGATGAGGATGAGGAGCCGCCGCAGCAGCATCCGGGCGACGAGCGTCATGTCCTCTTGGCCTGCAGGAGGTTGATTCCGGGATACGGCTGGGCCTCGATGCCGGACAGCTTCTTGGCGTCCCAGGCGGTCATGAGCTCGGTGTGGACGACCGGGTAGAGCACTGCCTGCTCAGCGATCATGTCCAGATATTTGTGGACCGTCGCCTTCTTCTTCTCCTTGTCCGATTCCTTGGTGGCCTCGTCCATCAGGGCGAACAGCGCCTTGGCGTCCTTGGTGCCGTCGTAGTGGGCGTACTTCATCCACAGGCCGCCCTCGACGAAGTTGTAGCGGCAGATCAGGTCGGCGTCCATGCCGAACTGGTTGGGGTTCGAGGCGGCGGCGACCACCTGGTAGTCCTGGAACTGGTCCATCTTGGTGAACAACGCCGCCGTGTCCTGCGGCTCCAGCGTGGTCTTGATGCCGACCGCCTCCCAGGAGGCGGCGATCGTCGGCAGGCAGTCGGCGATCCAGCTCACGTTGACGGCCATCAGGTTGACCGTCAGGTTGCTGACGCCCGCCTCCTTCAGCAGCGCCTTGGCCTTGTCGGGGTCGTGGTCGTAGACGACGGAGGCCCGCTTGTGGTCGGGGTGGCCCTCGTTGAGGAAGGAGCTGGAGGCCGTGCCGTGGCCCTTGAGCGCCACGTCGATCATCTTCTGCTTGTCGATGGCGTAGTGCAGCGCCTGCCGCACCCGTACGTCGTCGAACGGCTTGGTGGCCGTGTTGAACATCAGGAACATGTGGTTCATGCCCTTGCCGCCCTCGACCGTCAGCCCCTGCTGCTTGAGCTGGTCGACGTTGGCGTAGGGGATGTTGTCGGCGATCTGCGCCTCGGCGGACGCGCCGGAGATCTTGGCCACGCGGGCGGCGGCGTCGACGATGGTCAGCCAGTTCATCTTCTTGGCCGTGGCCGGACGCGGGCCGTTGTAGCCGTCGTACGCCTCGAAGGAGGTGTTCGACTTGGGGTTGTGCGCGACCAGCTTGTACGGCCCCGAGCCCACGGCCTTGCCGCCCTTGGCCTGGTCCCAGGCGCCGGGCTGGCCGAACACGTGCTTGGGCATGATCTTGGCGATGGTCAGCCGGGGCGCGGCGTCGGCGAAGGGGAACTTGAAGACCAGCTCGACGCTCCGGCCATCGACCTTCTTCACCTCCTCCAGCCAGGACCTGAAGAAGTTGCCGATCAGCACGTTCGCCTCGGGGTCCAGGACGCGTTCGAAGGTGAAGACGACGTCGTCGGCGGTGACCGGCTTCCCGTCGTGCCACGTGGCGCCCTCGCGGAGGGTGAACTTCCATGAGGTCGCGTTCAGGTCGGACGGCAGCTCTGTGGCGAGCGCGGCGTACGGCTCGCGGGTGATCGGGTCGGTGTCGAGCAGTCCTTCGTAGACGTGGTTGATCGCCGCCATCGAGAAGGCGGACGCGGTCTGCGTGGGGTCCCAGCTCTGGTCGTTGCCGTACCCGATGACGGCGGTGATCAGGTCCTTGTTGGATCCGGCGCCGACCGAGCCGGTCGATGCCGGGCCTCCGGAACAGGCGGAGAGGGTGGTCGCGATGAACGCCGCCGCACCCGTCGCTCCGCTGTAACGCAGGAAGTCGCGGCGGCTGAAGTCAGAGCTCACGGATGCCTCCTGAGGGGTAGAACATGGGACGTCCCATGTCCTATCTTTTGCGTAAGTGGGACGCTAGATGGCAATCCGGCCCTAGGTCAACCAAAGATTTCCGTAATGTTACGTAAGTGGCTATGAGAAGGTGACTGCTCATGACGACTGTCCCGCGCCCCGTACGCCCGAGCAGGGCCGTGGAGGCCCAGGAGGGCGTGAAGGACCTCATCGTGAGGCGCGGGCTGGTGGCGGGCGACCCCCTGCCCACCGAGTCGGAGCTGATGGAGGAGCTGCAGGTCAGCCGCAACTCGATCAGGGAAGCCCTGAAGGCCCTGCAGGCGGTCGGCATCGTCGACATCCGGCACGGCTTCGGCATGTTCGTCGGGCGGATGTCGCTGGCGGGGCTCGTCAACGAACTGACGTTCCACAGCCGCATCACGCTGCAGAACGGCAAGAACCACCTGGCCAACCTCATCGAGATCCGCGAGATCCTGGAGAGCGGCCTCGTGGAGCGTCTCATCGAGCTCGGCCCCGCCGCCGACCTGACGCCGGTGGCCGACGTCATCGTCAGGATGGAGGCCGAAGCGCAGGCCGGGCCCGTCTCCCCGGAGACCGACCGCCTCTTCCACGACCTCCTCTACCGGCCGCTCGGCAACCCGCTGGTCGGCCAGCTGCTCGGGGCGTTCTGGGACGTCTATTACCAGCTGCGCGACCAGCTCGGGGTGCCCGACGAGTCGCCCGGCGACGTGGTCACGCGGCACCGCGACATCTACACCGCCGTGCTCGCGGGCGACCGGGCCGGCGCGGTGTCCGCCGTGCACGCCCACTTCAAGGGCGTACGCAACCGCGTGGGCCGGATCGACGAATAGCGCGGCCGGTGCGGGCCACGGTCAGGGGCCACGGTCAGGGGCCGGCGACTCCCGTCAGCGGGCGGGCCAGCGCTCCACGCGGCGCCAGTGCTCGCGCCACTGCGCGAACCACCTCGCGAACCACGGATGGACCCCCGCCAGCGGCATGATGTAGGCGACCGTCTCGAAGTAGTAGCTGCGCTGGAAGCGCCACGGCATGCGCTGCAGCTCCTGCACGTTGCTCGCCCGGTCGGCAAGCTTCACCAGCACGGCCTGCGGCGGAGCCTTGACCAGGGAGGCCAGATAGTCGGCCTTCACGCCGCCGCGCGGCTTGCTCACCCAGCGCACCAGCGCGGCCACGCGCGGCCCGAACCGGTTCGCGATCTCCGCCTCCGTGCACGGCGTGTCCTCCAGCACGTCGTGCAGCACGATCGCCACCAGCACGTCCCGCTCGTCCACCCCGGCGCCGGCGACGGCCACCTCCAGCGCCTCCAGCAGATGATCGAGGTACGGCCGCCCGGTGGGCCGCTGCTGTGCCCCGTGCCAGCGCCGCGCGAACACCACCGCGTCGCGCAGGACGCCCACGGTCTGCGGCGGGAGCACCTTGCCGAGAGGCCCTTCCGCCTGCTTCCAGGACGTCCAGCTCGTGAAGGTCTGCATGCCTTTCCTCCCGCTATGGCCCGGGCCCCGAGTTGTCCTACGCTGAAGACTATGGCCGAGATCGCCGTCCCCGACGGGTTGTGGACGTTCAACGGAGAAGTGCTGCGCATCGTGCCCGGCAGCGACAAGGACGTCCACGAGCTGCGCAGGACACTGGGCGAGGTGGTGGTCCCGCTGGCGGCGATCGCGGGGGTGACGTACGAGCCGGGCCGCAAGGGCGGGCACGTGCGCCTGCGCCTGCGCAAGGGCGCCGACGCGCTGTCCGACGTCGTCGCCGGCCTGCTGGTGCCGCCCGCCGACCCCTACCGTCTGGCGGTCCCGAAGAACCGTGCGGGAGCGGGCGAATACTTCGCCGACGAGGTCCGCGACACCCTGCTCGTCTACCAGACGCCGAGCGGCCCCTGCGAGGACTACCTGCTGCCGCCACCGCCGGTGCCCATCTCCGCCACCGCCGGCGACGGCACCGCGCTGTTCGACGGCGATCGCGTGCGCCTGGAGTGGACCGGCTTCGCGAGCACCGACAAGGAGAAGGCGGGTTCGCAGGAGTTCCCGCTGTCCGACATCGCCGGGGTTGAGTGGAAGCCCCAGTCCGGCATGGGTTACGGCACGCTGCGCTTCCGCATCAAGGGCGAACGGCCCGTCCAGCAGTCGCCGCAGAAGGACACGCGCTGCGTGGCCTGGGGCATCCAGCGTTTCGGGGGCGCGACCGCCCTGGTCGCCGCCGCCGTGCTCGCCCGGCTGCCGCGCGACGTTCCCGAGCTGCCGCCGGCTCCCGCGTCCGTCGCCGACGACGTGCACGACGCCGTGCTGCGCCGCCTGGCCGAGCTGGGCGATCTGCACCGCGCCGGAGTGCTGACGGACGACGAGTTCGGGACGGCCAAGCAGGCCGTGATCCGCCGCCTGCAGGAGTCGTAGGCCAAGGCCAGGGAGAACCGATGACACCCGACGACGACAAGCTCCTGCGCCGCGCCATCGCGCTGGCCGGCGAGGCCCGCGCGGGCGGCAACCCGCCGTTCGGCTCGCTGCTGGCCGGGCCCGACGGGACCGTCCTGGCCGAGGAGCGCAACTCCTCGCTCACCGACCGCGACATCACCGCCCATCCGGAGCTCAAGCTGGCCCGCTGGGCCGGGCGCGCGCTCGACCAGGCGACCGCCGCCGCCACGACGATGTACACGAGCTGCCAGCCGTGCGGCATGTGCGCGGGCGCCATCGCGCGCTCGGGCCTCGGCCGGGTCGTCTACGCGCTGTCCGGCGAGCAGCTCGACGGGCTCAAGCCGCCCGGCACCGCCTTCACCGACCCGCCCAGCGAGGGTCCCGCCCTCTACGCCGAGGCCCGCGTACCGGTCGAGGGCTACTACCGCTGACCGGCACGGCTCAGAGGCCGGGCAGCCGGGCCACGCCGTCACGGCGGGCCTGGTCGGCGACCGCCGCGGCGACGGCGGGCACGACGCGGGGGTCGAACGCCTCCGGCAGGATCCGGTCGGCCGACAGTTCCTCCTCGACCACGGCGGCCAGGGCGTGCGCGGCGGCGATCTTCATGTTCTCGGTGATGGCCGAGGCGCGGGCCGACAGGGCGCCCCTGAAGACTCCGGGGAAGGCCAGCACGTTGTTGATCTGGTTGGGGAAGTCACTGCGCCCGGTGGCCACGACGGCCGCGTGCTCCCGGGCGATCCCGGGGTGGATCTCGGGCTCGGGGTTGGACAGCGCGAAGACGATGGAGCCGGGCGCCATGGAGGCGATGGCCCGCTCCCTGATCGTCGAGCCCGACAGTCCGATGAAGACGTCCGCCCCGGCCAGGGCCTCCTCGGTCGTGCCGGTGTGCCCGGACTGGTTGGTGCAGCCCGCGATGAGGGCTTTGTGGGGGTTGAGGTCGTCGCGGCCGGTGTGGAGCACGCCCTTGCTGTCGGACACGGCGACCTCGCCGATGCCGGCGTTCATCAGCATGCTCGCGACCGCGAGGCCGGAGGCGCCCGCCCCCGCCACGACGGCGCGCAGGTCCCACAGCCGACGGCCGGTCACCCGCGCCGCGTTGCGCAGCGCCGCCAGCACCACGATGGCCGTGCCGTGCTGGTCGTCGTGGAAGACGGGGATGTCCAGCACCTCCCTGAGCCGGCGCTCCACCTCGAAACAGCGCGGCGCGCTGATGTCCTCGAGGTTGATGCCGCCGAACGACGGGGCCATCCGGACGATCGTCTCCACCAGTTCGTCGACGTCCGTGCAGTCGAGGCAGATGGGCACGGAGTCCACCCCGCCGAACTGCTTGAACAGCAGCGCCTTGCCCTCCATGACCGGCATCGCCGCAGTGGGCCCGATGTCGCCGAGGCCGAGCACGGCGGTGCCGTCGGTGACGACCGCCACGACGTTGGAACGCCAGGTGTAGTCGTCGGCCAACTCGGGCCGCTCGGCGATGGCGGTGCAGACGCGGGCCACGCCCGGCGTGTAGGCGAGCGAGAGGTCGTCGAGGTCGCGCACCTGAACGGACGGGCGCGTCTCGAGCTTGCCGCCCTCGTGCAGGCGGAAGGCCGGGTCCTGGTCGAGGAGGGCGGCGAGGCCGATGGCCGGCGCGGTGATCTCGGTAGTCATGTCGGGCTCCTAGAACCGCAGCAGCCGGCCGGACGGAGTGCGCGTGTCCGGCGCCTCCACCTTGGGATGACGTGCGGCCTGCCGGGCTTTCTTGAGCTGTGTGCGTTGCATGATTTCCGCACCTTTCTGCGCCTGCCGTAACCGGCCGGCACGCTGAAAGAACAACACAAGCTCGAGTGTCACACGGCGTTCATTCACCGGTCACCCCACGACCCCCCTACGTCCGAGAGCTCCCCTGCTAGAGGTACGAGGCGATAGGGGTTGTTCGCGATAGGGGTCACCCGGGACATTTCGAAGGACAGATTCCGGCGAAAGGACAACGATGACGGTCCTGACCGCTTTTCCCACGGAAGCAATACTCGATCCGAGGACTCCATCGGTGCGCTTCTCGCGACTCATGGATCCCGACTCGGTGGTGCCGATACACGGCGACGACGGCAGCGGCGTGCAGGCCGTGCACGGGCTGATCGACGGCTCGCCCGTCATCGCCTACTGCACCGACGCGACAATCATGGGCGGCGCGCTGGGCTGGGCGGGCGCGAACCGGATCGTCGAGGCCATCCAGCTGGCCGTGCGCCGGCGCTGCCCGGTGATCGGGCTGTGGCACTCCGGCGGCGCCCGGCTGGCCGACGGCGTGGAGTCGATGGACGGCGTGGGGCGCATGTTCGCCGCCATGACGGCCGCCTCCGGCCTTGTGCCGCAGATCTCGGTCGTGCTCGGGCCGGCCGCGGGGGCGGCCGCGTACGGGCCCGCGCTGACCGACGTGATCATCATGTCGGACGCCGGCCGGGTCTTCATCACCGGGCCCGACGTCGTACGCACCGTCACCGGTGAGAACATCGACATGGCCGGGCTCGGCGGCCCCGACGCGCACGGCCCCAAGTCGGGCGTCGCCCACGTCACGGTCGACTCGGAGGAAGCCGCGTACGACCGGGCCCGCCTGCTGACCGGGTTCTTCACCCGGCCGGGCGAGCACGACTTCGCCGCGCTGAGCGAGCCGCGCGACCTGCGCGCGCTGCTCCCCGACATGCCGCGACGCGCCTACGACGTCCGGCCGCTGGTCCGCGCCGTGCTGGACCCCGACTTCCTGGAGCTGCAACCACGCTGGGCCCCCAACATGGTGGTCGGGCTCGGGCGGCTCGGCGGCCGGGCGGTCGGCGTCATCGCCAACAACCCGCTGCGCAAGGGCGGCTGCCTGGACTCGCTGTCGGCGGAGAAGGCCTCGCGTTTCGTGCGGATGTGCGACTCGCTCGGGGTGCCGCTCGTGGTCGTGGTCGACGTCCCCGGCTATCTGCCGGGCGTCCAGCAGGAGTGGGGAGGCGTCGTCAGGCGGGGCGCCAAGCTGCTGCACGCCTTCGCCGAGTCGGTCGTTCCCCGGGTGACGCTGATCACCCGCAAGTCGTACGGCGGCGCCTACATCGCCATGAACTCCAGGTCGCTGGGCGCGTCCGCGGTGTACGCCTGGCCCGACGCCGAGGTGGCGGTGATGGGGGCCGAGGCGGCGGTGGGCATCCTGCACCGCAAGAAGCTGGCCGCGGTGCCCGAGTCCGAGCGGGCCGGCCTGCACGCCCGCCTGGTGGAGGAGCACCAGCGGACGGCCGGCGGCGTCGACCGGGCCATGGCACTCGGCGTGGTGGACGAGGTGATCTCCCCCTCCGAGACCCGGCTCCGCCTGGCAGAAGCACTCGCACGGGCGCCGCAGTCCCGCGGCTGCCACACCAACATCCCGCTCTGAAACGAGGTGACCCATGTCGTACGTCAAAGTCATGCTCATCGGGGGACCGAACCACCTGCCGACCGAACGGCGGTTCTTGACCGTCGCGCCGGGCTGCGAGAAGATCAAACTGCCTTTCGGCAGTGGGTACGAGCACTTCCTCCACAGAGGTGAGCGAACGCGCGTGGACGGGCAGGAGCTTCCCGTCTACACCTGGATCATGCGGACGGCCATCGCGGAGTAGGAATGTCGGCGTTGCTCGCCATCAGCGATCTCCACGTGGGATATGCGGACAACCGGGAGATCGTGGAGGCTCTACGGCCCCGGTCCGCCGCCGACTGGTTGCTGATCGCGGGCGACGTCGCCGAGCTCATGGCCGATGTCGAATGGGCGCTGCGCCTGCTCAGCGGGCGCTTCGCCAAGGTCGTGTGGACCCCCGGCAACCACGAGCTGTGGACCCATCCGAGCGACCCCGTGCGGCTGCGGGGCGCCGAGCGTTACGACCGTCTGGTGCGGCTCTGCGGCGACCTGGGCGTCGTCACGCCCGAGGATCCCTACCCGGTCTGGGAGGACTCCCTCGTCGTGGCGCCGCTGTTCGTGTTGTACGACTACTCCTTCCGCGTCCCCGGCGTGCGCTCCCGGGCGGAGGCCCTGGCCCAGGCGTACGAACGTGGCGTGGTGTGCACGGATGAGATGTTGCTGCACCCCGACCCGTACCCGTCGAGGCAGGCCTGGTGCGCGGCCCGGGTCGAGCTGACCGAGCGGCGGCTGAGCGAGCTGCCCACCGGCCTGCCGACCGTGCTGATGAACCACTATCCCCTGGTACGCCGGCCGACCGACGTCCTGCGCTATCCCGACTTCGCGCTGTGGTGCGGCACCGAACGCACCGCCGACTGGCACGTACGGTTCAACGCGCGCACCGTGGTCTACGGGCACCTGCACATTCCCCGCACCACCTGGCACAACGGCGTGCGGTTCGAGGAGGTCTCGCTGGGATATCCCCGCGAATGGCGCCCGAGGTCCACCGAACCGGGCCGCCTGCGGCGAATAAGCTGACCGGGAATATGCGTTCGCCCTAAGGGTGAGCTAGGGGTGGGAAATGACTCCGGGCCGCGCTTGAATACAAGCAACACGGTTTTGAAGGTGTTTATCCCGCCGGTGAGGTGAGGCATTGAGCTAGACGTCGTACCCCTTTTGCGAGGCCTTCCGACAGAACGAAAGCCACTGCTCTTCGAGAGAAGGAGCGGTGGCTTTCGTCGTGTCCGGGAATCAGGCGGGGCGCGGAACGGCGGCAGGGGGTTGGCGTGGCCGGGAAACGCCGCAGCGGCCGCCCCGGAGGACGGCCGCTGCCGTGCGCTGTCGTGCGCCGGGCGTCAGCTGGCATTCGCGAGCCTGACCTCCGTCCGCCCGCTCCTCCTGGCGGCCGACCCGACCGCCGTGAGGGTCGCGTCCACCACGTTGGTGGCGACGCCGACGCCCCAGACCGTCTCGCCGTCCACCTTGCACTCGGCGTAGACCGTCGTCTCCATGCTGGCGACCTGCTCGGCGCAGCCCGAGCGGTGCACCGCGCGCACGTCCACGCCCAGGGGCGCCAGCGTGGCTCCGATGGCCCGCACGGCCTGCTCGCGCTGGCCGTCCATGTGGAGGATCGCGGTGATCCTCTCACCGCCGGCAGCCGGCACGCCGGGCCGCTCGTCGCGCGAGAGGTACTCCTCCTGGAACAGCTCCCAGACCTGGTCGGGCGAGAGCTCGCTGCCCCGCAGGTCGGCCCGCTCCTGCACGAGCCCGGCGAACTCCCGCTGCAGTTCGCGGGGCAGGTCCATGCCGTGCCAGGCGCTCATGACGTACGCGATTCCGCCCTTGCCCGACTGGCTGTTGATCCGCACGATCGCCTCGTACGTGCGCCCCACGTCCTTGGGGTCCACCGGCAGGTACGGCATCGTCCACGGCATCTCGTCGACGGCGGCGCCGGACTCGGACGCCTGCCGCTCCAGGTCGTCGAACCCCTTCTTGATCGCGTCCTGGTGGGAGCCGGAGAAGGCGGTGTAGACCAGCTCGCCCCCGTACGGGTGCCTGGGGTGCACCGGGATCTCGTTGCAGTGCTCGACCGTGCCGCGGATGCGGTCGATGTCGGAGAAGTCGATCTCGGGGTCCACGCCGTGGGTGAACATGTTCATGCCGAGCGTCACCAGGCACACGTTGCCGGCCCGCTCGCCGTTGCCGAACAGGCAGCCCTCGATCCGCTCGGCGCCGGCGAGCATCGCCAGCTCGGCCGCGGCAACCCCCGTGCCGCGGTCGTTGTGCGGATGGATGGACAGGCACACGTGCTCCCTGCGGGACAGGTTGCGGTCCAGCCACTCGATCTGGTCGGCGAACACCGACGGCAGGGAACGCTCCACGGTGGTGGGGAAGTTCAGGATGATCGGGCGCCCCGGGCCGGGCTTCCACACGTCCATGACCGCTTCGCACACGTCCAGGGCGAAGTCCGGCTCGGTCTCGTTGAACAGTTCCGGCGAGTACTGGTAGCGCAGGTCGCAGCCGGCCAGATCACGCTCGGCGTATTTCATCATCATGCGCGTGCCCTGCACGGCCAGGTCCTTGCACTGCGCGCGGTCCATGTTGAACACCACGCGCCGGAACAGCGGCGCGGTCGCGTTGTAAAGGTGGAAGGTGGCGCGCGGCACACCGGAAAGCGCGCTGACCGAGCGCTCGATCAATTCGTCCCTCGCGGGCACCAGCACCGAGATCCACACGTCGTCGGGAATGCGGTTCTCCTCGATGAGCAGCCGTACGAAGTCGTAGTCGTCCTGGCTGGCCACCGGGAATCCGACTTCGATCTCCTTGTAGCCGATGTCGACGAGCAGCTCGAACATCCGCAGTTTCCTGGCCGGCGACATCGGGTTGGCCAGGGACTGGTTGCCGTCGCGCAGGTCCGTCGACAACCAGCGCGGCGCCGAAACGATCCTCTTGTCCGGCCACGTACGGTCGGGCAGGGCCAACGGAGTAAAGTCCGAATAGCGCTCTACGGGTCGGGTCGTGACCATGGTTCAATCTCCTTCGCCTGAGTCATGGTCTGCTTGCAGGAGATCTCCGATCACAACGTACAATCGGCCGGGCACCCCCGAACAGGGCGGGGATCATGAGAGTGCCGGTCCTTACCCATAGATATCCGCCCGGGTATCGAGAGTGCGGACCCCGGTATCTTTAGACGCACCCCCCTTCTCCGCCATCCGGCGGTCGAGCACAATCCGATCATGGCGACCATCGAAACCGTGGCGCTGCGGCGCGGCGGTCTGTGTCTGGCAGAGTCTCGCCCTTCCGTGCAGATAATATTCTTGCTGCGTTTTCTGACCGGCACCGCTTTGTGCGCGCAGGTCGCCGGCGCCGACGGGCATCTCGGCAGAACGGCCTGGGGCGCACTGACGTGGGTGCTGATGATTTTCTCGGTCTACCTCTTCAACGGCGTCATGGACGTGTCCGAGGACCGCCTCAACGGCTCGCGCAGGCCCATCTGCAGGGGCGACCTGCCGCCCGCCTTCGCGACCGCGGTGGCGCTCGCCGCGGCCGTGGCGAGCCTGCTCAGCGGTTTCGCGCTCGACCCGGTGATGGGTCTGCTGCTCACGGTCGTGCTGGTGCTCGGCTACCTGTACTCCGGTCCGCCGTTCCCGCTCAAGCGCAGCTCCGGCGGCACGGTCCTGACCGGAGGCGTCGCCACCGTGCTCACGTACGGCGCGGGCGCTCTCGCCTACGCCGGCGAGTTCAGGGTGTCGCTCATGTTGCTCGTGTTCGTGCCGGCGGCGTCGCTCTGGACCGCGCTGGTGGGGTCGACGACCAAGGACCTGCCCGACATCGAGGGCGACGCGCAGGCCGGCCGTACGACCTTCGCGGTCACGCACGGGGAGCGCACCCTGCGGTGGACGATCTGCGCCGTCGCCATCGGCCTGGCGCTCGCCTTCACGGCCGCCGTGCTGCTCCTGGAGCTGCCGCTGTGGCCCAGCGCCATCGCCATGGTCGCGGGCGCGCTCGCCATCACGGTCCTGTGTCTCAAGGGGCGCCGCCGCGAGCCGTACGGCGCCTTCATGGCCACCCAGTACGCCCTGCACGGCCTGGTGATCCTGGCCCTCGTCTGAACCCCGCCGAAACCCCCGCCCCGGCCCGGGTCATCCGGGAAGGGGCGCTCCGGTGGCGGCGCCGTACGGGAAGGCCGCTTCGAGGCGGCGGCACGTCGCGTCGGTCAGCAGCAGCCTGACGGAGCCCGCGTTCATCTCCAGGTGGACCGGGTCGCGGGTGCTGGGCACCGGCACGACGTCGGGCCCCCTGGCCAGCAGCCAGGCCAGCGCCAGCCGGCCGGTGCTGACGTCCATGGTCGCCGCCTCGGCCTCCAGTTTCCTGAGTCTGGCGATGTTGCCCGGCAGGTTGGCCGGGTCGAACCGGGGGTCGGCGCGGCGGGCGTCTCCAGGGTCGAGCTCGCGGGCGGAGCCGCCGCGCCCGGCCAGGAAGCCGCGGCCGAGCGGCCGTCCCGCGACCAGGCCGATGCCCAGCTCGCGCGCCACCGGGAGCTGGTCGAGCTCGGCGTCGCGGTGCCATAAGGAATATTCCATGCCGAGGGCGGTGATCGGGTGGACCGCGTGCGCCCGGCGCAGTTCGTCCCCCGTCACGTCTGACAGGCCCGCGTGGCGCACCTTGCCCGCCGTCACCAGCTCGCCGAGCCGGCCCGCCATCTCCTCGACGGGCGCGGCGTCCCGGGCCCTGCCGACGATGTAGAGGTCGACGTGGTCGACGCCGAGCCGTTTCAGGGAGGCCTCGCACGCCTGCCGCAGGCTCATGCCTCCGGAGCGGCGCTGGAGGGTGCGCGTCGAGAGGATGACGTCGTCGCGCCAGGGCCTGACGGCCTCGCCGACGAGCCGTTCGACCTCACCGTCGGCGTGGTCGTCGGACATGTCGAGCAATGTCACACCGGTGTCGAGCACGTTGTGGAGCAGCGCCAGCGATTCCACGCGGTCCACTTCGCCGTACACGCCGGAGAGAGCCAGACACCCGAAGCCCAGACACGAGGTGATCGGCCCCGTGTCACCCAGCCTTCTGCTGTCCACGACACTCCCTCCAATTGACCCTCACCGTCCGTACATACGATCTGTGGGGGCAGTTCTCGCCACAACCCCTATCCCCTGGGGACAACGAACTAATATGGAAACATCTCGGCGTTTTATCCGCCCTTGACACTGTGCACAACACTTCGTTATAAACATTGTTAATGTCACTGCCCACCGCGCGGTTCGCACGGTGGGCAGCTCGGGGAGCTCGACAGGTCAGCGCATGGAGGGGCTGAGCTCCAGGTTGGGAGGGAGATCGGAACGCTGAGTGATTCCGAGCTTGCGGTAGATGCGGGTCAGGTGCTGCTCGACCGTGCTCACCGTGATGAACAGCTTGGCGGCGATCTCACGGTTGGTGTAGCCGACCGCGGCCAGGCCGGCGACGCGCCGCTCCGCGTCGCTGAGGATGGCCACCACCTTGCTGATCTCGGAGCCCTGCCCCTCGGCGGTGGCCGCGCCGTCGCCGTCCAGCGCCTGGCTCAGCGGCTGGGCGCCGCACTCCTGGGCGAGGGTGCGCGTACGGCTGGCGATGATGCCGGCCCTGCGGAACTCCCCGACGCTGTGGAAGGCCTCGGTGAGGTCGAACAACGACCGGGCCAGCTCGTAGCGGTCGCCACAGGTCTGCAGGCGGTCCGTCGACTGCCGCAGCAGCATGGGCCGGTGCCGGAGCTCGCTCGTGGCGGCCAGCAGGCGCAGCGCGATCCCGTGCGTGCGCGAGGCCGTCGGGCCGCAGCGGGACAACTGCTCCTCGATCAGGGCGCGGGCCTCCGCCTGCTCGCCCATCCTGATGAGCGCCTCCGCCGCGTCGGTACGCCAGGCGATGAACCCCGGCGTGTCCATCTCCCACTCGGCCATGAGCTCGCCGCAGAACCGGAAGTCGCGCAGCGCCGCCGCGGGGTGGTCGACCGCGAGGTGGTAGCGCCCGCGGGCGTGCAGGTAGTGCAGGCCGAAGCGGGTCTGCAACATGGCGTCCGGCACCGGGGTGTTGACCTGGGCGAGCGCCTTGTCGTACTGCCCCATGGCCGTGCTGGCGAGCATCAGGTTCGCCAGCGGGCCGCCCACGGTGACACCCCAACTGGCCGGCGGGATGAGCTCCAGTGCCTGCCTGGCGCACGACGCCGCGGTCTCCAGGTCGCCGCGGCGCATGGCGATCTCGGCGCGGATCGCGGTGAGCCGGGCACGCCGCGCAGGGGCGCTGCGCGACTGCGCCTCCTCGATGAAGGCGTCGCACCAGGGCGCGGCCTTGTCCGGCCAGCCTCCGTAGGTGAGCGCGAGCAGGGAGCTCTCGACGGTGTCCATGGACATCTCGTCCAGGCGGGAGCTGTGCAGGATGCGCTCGACCGTGCCGAGGATGCGCTCGCGCGGCCCTCGGGTGAGTACGGAGGTCAGCGCTTTGATCGACTCCAGGCGCCGGCTCACGCGTACGGGGAGCACGGCCTCCCTGGCCTGCTCGCTGGTCGACCTGTTGACGTGGGCCAGCAGCGGCGGCGCGGAGCAGCGCAACCACAGCCGCGTGCCGATGAGCTCGGCCACGGTCTGAGGCTCGGTGTCGCCGCTCTCCTTGAGGTGTTCGAGCACCTGGCAGGCGTCGTCGACCTTGCCGTGCCACAGCAGCGCCCTGGCCAGCACGACCGCGTCGCTGCCCCGCAGGGTGCCGTTGTGCAGGGCGTCGGTGAGTTCGGCGAGGTGCTCGGCGGGCGAGCTGGGGTTGATGCGCCATTCCGCGCGCATCAGCACCGTGGCTATGGTGGTGCGCCGTCGCTCGTCGGTGCAGCCGCGCCAGGCGAGCTTGAGGTAGTCGACGGCCGCGGTGACGGCTCCGTCGTCCAGGCGGTGCAGCGCCGCCGTCTCCAGCACGGGCACGGCCCAGGGCAGGTCGGTCGCGTCCGCGCCGAGCAGGTGCTCGGCGATCACGACGTCGGCGGCGCCCTCCTCGTGCAGCAGTTCGGCGGCCCGCCGGTGCACACTGCGGCGCACCTCGTCGCTCAGCTCGGCCAGCACCGTCCGCCTGGCGATCTCGGTCCGGAAGTGGCCCGACTCCAGCAGCCCGGCCGTCTCCAGCCAGTGTATGGCGTCCGACACCGACGCGGTGCCGGAGCCGAGCAGCCGCTCGAGAAGCGCCGGGTCGTCCAGCACCGCGAGCCAGCCGGCGACCTGCATGAGCCCGGGGTCCGCCCGGTGCAGGCACGACAGCACGGCCTCGCCGTAGCGTTCGGCGGGAGCGCTCCCGCCGGTCTCGTGGTCCTCGATCAGGCCGCGGAGCAGGAGCGGGTTGCCGCCGCTCAGCGTGTGCCACTCCGGTGTCAGTTCCTCGGCCGCCGCCTCGCCCAGGCGCTCGGCCGTCATGCCCAGAGCGGCGCCGTACGACAGCGGCGCCAGCCTGACGGCGGTGCAGTGGGGCTGGCGGAGCAGCTCGGTGGCGAAGAATCCGTGCATGTGCCGGCGGTACTCGGCCTGGCTGAAGACCGCCACGAGCGGCGCGTACCTGGACCTGCGGACGAGGTACGACAGGCAGAGCAGCGAGGCCCGGTCGGCGAGGTGCACGTCGTCGACGACGATCGCCAGCGGATGGCGTTCGGCCAGCGAGAGCAGGACCGCGCAGAGCGAGTGCACGATCTGCACGTCCACCTGCTCCACGCGGTCGCCCTTCGCGGGCGAGGCCATCTCCGCGCCTTCTCGCAGCAGGTCGGCCGCGACCGCGCGCACGTCCTCGCGCAGCGGCGCGTTCTGGAAGAGCTGGCCGAGCACGCCCAGCGGAATATCGCTCTCCGCCTGGGTGGCGGAGGCCACAAGCGGCAGCGCACCCCGTTCGAGTGCCTGTTCGGCGAAGGCATGCAGAAGCTCACTCTTGCCCGTCGCGACGACCCCCGTCACCATCACGACCCTGCCCTTGCCGCCAACGGCCTCGGCGAGGAGGCCTTGCATGGAGGTCATGGCCGCGTCTCTCTCGAACAGCCCCATGATTGGACACCCCTTTTAGAAAGGCAATTCACGACCGGATGGAGTTCTGAGGTCCAACGAGCTTTTCTGCTCTTTTCTCGGCTTCGATGTCTTGGTCCGGCGAACCTGCCGCATGACCTCAACCCCTTCCGCACCCGTTACTGGGTTGACGCTCATCACGTTAGGTGCGGCTCTGGGGGCTCACAATACGACTTATCCTTAATAACGCGGGTCGCGCCGTACGGACCATCCGGTCTTCACCTTTCGGACCAGACGCAGGTCCGAGTCATCGCGGGCCCGCGCCGGGCGGCGCACCCGGGCGGGTCCCTGCGGGGACCCCGGCCCACGCTGCCGGCGCACGCGGGAGGGGGTGGAGGGCGGCCCAAACCTTACTGACGAGTATCGTTATCACTTATTAACGTGAATCGCGCTAATGCGAGCCATGCTCACGTCGGCCCGCCGTCTCGCCGGACATCCGGACGAGCCGGTGCGCCGACTCCGGCCCGGCACACGCTGTTCACGGAATATTGACATTTGCATGTCGCACCCTGTTTCAGCAGGTCACAGGGCCGACAGCGGCTGCTCGGGCACCACTCCGCGTATGCCGGTCATTGGCATACAGTTGCCTACTCACCAGTGTTGACCCAAGATGTAAGCATTCGTGCACTCTCCAAGGGGACACGGTGGGAGAAATTGCGCATACGGGTGAGCAAGACGCTACGGGGCCGGCGAGCCTTATCGAGGAGTGCCGAGCGGACATACTGAGCAAGTACGAGCAGGGACTTGCGGCCATCGGTAGCGTGTTGATCAATGATCAGGTTACGAAAACCCAGGTCATGACGAACGCAGGCCAGATCCTGACGGAGATGGCGGGGGCGCTGCGTGCGGGACGCCTGCAGGACGACGACGAGACGTCCCGTTTCCTGGCCTGGGACATAGGCGTGGCGAGGGCGTCGGCGGGCGTCCATCCGAGAGAGTCGCTGATGGCGGCCTCGGTGTTCTTCCGCGCGGCGTTCACCACGCTGAGCCAGCGGCTCCAGGACGACACCCAGGCAGCTCGCATGCTCAGGCTCGTGGTGACGGCACTGGAACAGAGCATCTCCCTGCGCATCAGGGAGGCCGCCAACAGTTACACCGGCATCCTGCTCAACAAGGTGACCGAGGCCCAGATGGCCGAGCGCCGGCGGATCGCCAGGGAGCTGCACGACCGCATCGGCCACAGCCTCAGCGTGGCCCAGCGCCAGTTGGAGCTGTCGAACATGTACCGCCCGGGGGAGCCGGCGAAGGCGCTGGCGAAGCTGGAGATGGCGCAGCAGGCCATCCAGGAGACGATGTACAGCCTGCGCCAGGTCACCTCCGACCTCCATCCCCCGGGGGGCAGCACCTTGGAGAAGGGGCTGCTCAACTACCTGGACGTCATCGGGACGGACGACGTACAGATCGAGCTGATCGTCAACGGCGACCAGACCTGGGCGCCCGCGACCGTCAGCGAGGAGTGCCTGCTGATCCTGCGCGAGGCGGCCCGCAACGCGCTCACCCACGGAGAGCCGTCGGCCATCCTCATCAGGATCGACGTCGCGCCGCACGAGCTGGTCGCGAGCGTGATCGACAACGGGTGCGGCTTCGACCCGGACGGGCAGGCGCCGAAGGGCAGTCTCGGGTTGTCGTCCATCAGGGAGCGCACCCAGTTACTCGGCGGCACGGTGACGATCGCCAGCAAACCTGGCATGGGCGCCAGAGTCGACCTCGCCGTGCCCATCCAGAGGCGCCCCGATGATCAGGAGTGACCCGCCCACCACGATCGCCATCGTGGACGACCACGCCCTGTTCCGCGAGGGACTGAGGGAGATCCTGGACGCCCAGGACGGCTTGGTCGTGGTGGGCGAGGCGGGCACCTCCGACGACGCGCTCCGCCTGGTCGCCGACAAGAAGCCGGACATCCTCCTGCTCGACGTGGAAATCCCCGGCGACTCGGCCACCGACACCGTGACGCGGCTGCGCAGCGAGGTCCCGAACACGCAGATCATCATCCTCAGCATGTACGACGGCCCGCAGCTCCTGCGCAGGCTCCTCGCCGCCGGCATCCGCGGTTACCTGCTCAAGAGCGTGCACTGGCACGAGCTGGTGTCGGCGATCCGGAGCGTGCACGACGAGCCGGACCGCATCGTCCTGGCCGTCTCCCGTGAAAGTCTTGCCCAGATGGAGAGCGCTCCCACGGAGGTGCTGACGAGCAAGGAGCGCGAGGTCCTCGAACTGGCGGCGCAGGCGCTCAGCAACCGGCAGATCGCCGCCCGCATCAACACCACCGAGGCCACGGTGAAGCGCCACCTGCGTAACATCTTCGTGAAACTGGGGGCCGCGTCGCGCATCGACGCCGTCAACCGGGCGATCGACGCCTCCCTGATCACACCGTCGCGGGCACGATCCGATAACTAACCATAAATAGGGACATTTCGGTCAGATCGTACCCCCTTCCAGGGGAAGGTTCACCCCGCAACCGGCTCCGGACAGCCCGAGAAGACCTGGGCAAACGTTCTCTCGCGGCGAGGCCGAACCTAGCTTGGAATGGTGAACACCAATGCTTTGATCGGGAGCATCCTCCCCCCGTGGGTGGTGGCCGTCGACACCTTCGACGACCACGACGCGATGCTCTTCCCCGCTGAAGAAGAGGTGATCAGCCGATCGGTGGAGACCCGGCGCAAGGAGTTCGCCACGGCACGCATGTGCGCCAGGCAGGCCATGGGCCTGCTCGGCCTGCCGCCGCAGCCGCTCCTGCCCGGCCTGCGCGGCGAACCCCAGTGGCCCAAGGGCTTCGTGGGCAGCATCACGCACTGCGCGGGATACCGCGGCGCCGTCGTCAGCCCCGGCAGCGACACCATCACGATCGGCATCGACGCCGAACCCAACGAGCCGCTGTCGAACGGCGTCCTCGATGCCGTCTCGCTGGCCGAGGAGCGCAAAGCCCTGCGCGCCCTCGCCGTCGACCACCCCGAGGTCTCCTGGGACCGCCTGCTGTTCTCCGCCAAGGAGTCGGTCTACAAGGCCTGGTTCCCGCTGGCCAAGCGGTGGCTGGACTTCGAGGACGCGATCCTGACCTTCAACCCCGTCCTGGGCGCCTTCTCCGCCCGGCTCCTGGTCACCGGCCCGCACGTGGGCGGCCAGCAGCTGACGGGATTCACCGGCAAGTACATGGCCCGTGACGGGCTCATCCTCACCGCCATCGTCATGGCCTCCAGCACCGCCTCGCGCCGCCACCGCCCGATGCTCAGGCGACCCGTGCCGCAGCCGGTCAGGGCCTGACGCGCCGTACGCGGCCACCGTCAGGACCTGGCCCGGCCGTCGCGACCTGGTTCCGCGGCCGTCGCGTACCGGCTTCGGCTGCGTCCGTCGCGAACTGGTTCGGCCCTGCCGTCGTGACCTGACCCGACGCGTCCGTCACGACCTGACCCGGCCCGGGAGGCGCGGCCGTGCACGAGAGTCACCGTGCCCGCTCCCCGCAC
>NZ_JAAAHR010000114.1:0-31439 GCF_009908215.1 Nonomuraea sp. K271
GTGTTCGGGCATCCGTCGTTGTCGCAGCTGTACTTCCTCGAAAGCGCGCGCCCCTACCTGTCGATCGCCGCCGTGTGCGGGGTGCTCGCGGCGGGCGAGTCGGGCAGGCGGGTGCCGTGGCCGCTCGTGGCCTGCCTGGTGGGGATGGGCGCGGGGGCCGCGCTGCTGGCCTCGTCGCTCGACGTCGCGGGCGGTGTGCTGACGGCGGTGGCGGTGCCGTACACGATGCTCGCGGCGGCGGCGCTGATGGTGTGGCGGCGGGGGTTCGGGCTGGCGGTGGTGGCGCTGCTCATGGGGTACGCGCTGCCGGAGTCGGCGCGGGACGTGGCCGCGCACGTCTCGCCCGAGGAGGGCGAGCGGGCGCGGGAGATCCCCGACGGGGCGATGGAGGCGGGCCGGTGGCTGCGCGACCATTCGTCGCCCGGTGACGTCGTGGCCACCGACCTGCACTGCCGACAGGTCACGGAGTCGGCGTGCGACAGCAGGCACTACTGGGTGGCCGGGTTCACGGAGCGGCGGGTGCTGGTGGAGGGGTGGGCGTACGCCGAGAGCACCCTGTCGCGAACCCCGCTGTTCCGGGCGTCCTACCTCGATGTGCCGTTCGCCGACCCGGTGCGGCTGGCGGCGAACGACGCGGTGTTCCGGCGGCCGACGGCGGAGAATGTCCGGCATCTCGCCCAGAAATATGGCGTCAAATGGCTTTTCACCGATAGTAATCGTAGGCTGGAGAGATTCGCTCAGTTGCGTTTCCGGAACGAGAGTTCGTCGGTCTACAGGCTCTTCTGAGGGTAAAGATAATCCCCTTTCCTGGAACGATGAGGAGAAACCGAGCCCGTCCCGCTCGACATCCCCAGCACCATTTTCGTGGAGCCACGGCCACGAGCTACGGATGGGGATTCTATGAACACGCGTGCCGCCCTGGAGCCGCGCCCCCGCCTCCCCGACGACGCCGCCAACCGGCTGGCGTGGGTGGACATCGTCATCCCCGTGCTCAACGAGGAGCGCGCGCTGCCGGGCTGCGTGCGCACGCTGGCCGGGTTCCTCGAAGAACGTTTCCCCCTGCCGTGGCGCATCACGATCGTGGACAACGGCAGCACCGACGGCACGTGGGCGCTCGCCACCGCGCTGGCCGGGGAGTTCGACCTGGTGCACGCTCGCCGGCTCGACGTCAGGGGCAGGGGCGCGGCGCTGCGGGCCGCCTGGCGCGACAGCCCTGCCGACATCGTGGCGTACATGGACGTCGATCTGTCCACCGATCTCGACGCCCTGTTCCCGCTGGTGGCGTCGGTGGCCAGCGGGCATTCGGAGATCGCCATCGGCACGCGGCTGGCGCACAGCGCGCGCACCCACCGCTCGCTGCGCCGCGAGATCGTCTCGCGCGCCTACAACGCCCTGCTCAGGTACGGTTTCGGGGTTCGGTTCAGTGACGCCCAGTGCGGGTTCAAGGCGGCCAGGGCCGACGTGGTCCGGCCGCTGATGGACAAGGTCGAGGACGACGCGTGGTTCTTCGACACCGAACTCCTGCTGCTGGCCGAGCACAACGGGCTGCGGGTGCACGAGGTGCCGGTCGACTGGATCGAGGACGCCGACTCGCGCGTGCGCGTGGTGCGGACCGCGATCGACGACCTGAAGGGGCTGGCCAGGGTCGCCTGGTCGATGTCGACGGGCCGGGCCTCGGTCGCGGTGCGGCGGTCGGAGCCGAGGCCGACGCATCCCGACGCGGTGGTCGGCCGGCCCCGGGCGGTGACGTTGGCGAAATTCCTGTCGTTCGCGGCGATAGGCCTCTTCTCCGTCATTCTGTATACGCTGATCTACCTCCCTCTGCGTGATCTGTGGTCGCCGGCCATGACGAATCTCGGCGCGCTCGTCCTCACCGGAATCATCAACATCGAGGCGAACCGCCGATGGACCTTCAGGAAACGCACCGCCGTGCATTTCCGAGCGGTTCTACTATTCCTGGTGAACTACGCCATCACCACCGTGGCCGTGCTCAAGGTGCCCCCGGGCTCCGGGCGGCTGACCGAGGTGGGCGTGGTCGCCGCGACGTACTGCCTGCTCACCCTCATCCGCTTCACGGCCCTCGACCGCTGGGTCTTCCCGAGGAAATGATCGATGGAGACGACTGAGATCCGCCGACTGATCGAGCTCGAGGACACCCACTGGTGGTATCGCGAGCGCCGCGCCATCCTGCGCAGGGAACTGCGCGAACTCGACGTACGGCGTCCCCCGTTGAGACGGGCGCTGGACATCGGCGCCGCCGGCGGCGGCAACACCCGGGTGCTGGTCGAGGCCGGCTGGGACGCCACCGCCACCGACTACAGCGAGACGGCGGTCGAACTGGCCAGGGAGCGCGGCCTCAGGGCCGTGCACGCCGACGCCAGGGCGTTGCCGTTCGCGTCGGGCAGCATGGGCCTCGTGACCGCGTTCGACGTGCTGGAGCACATCCGCGAGGACCACCTGGTCACCGAGGAGATCGCCCGGGTGCTGGCGCCCGGCGGGCACACGTTGATCGCGGTGCCGAGCGACATGGCGTTGTGGTCCGCGCACGACCACGCCGTCGGCCACGTACGGCGTTACGGGCGCGAGTCGCTGATCAGCGTGGTCCGCAGGGCCGGGCTGACCATCGACCGGGTGTGGAGCTGGAACGTCCTGCTGCGCCCGCTCGTGCTGCGGCACCGGCGCCGGTCCGCGGGCAGCGACCTGAAGAAGACGCCGTTCCTCGTCAACGCCGGCCTGTCGGCGGTCGTCCGCGCCGAGCGGTATCTGCCGGTGGGCTCGCGCAAGGGCGTGACGTTGTTCCTGCGTGCCCGGCTCGTATGAGGACCTCGTAAGAGGACAGTGTCGGGAACGTGATGTGCGAGCGGCACTTCCGGGAGCGGCATTGGCTCTAGGCTGTCCCTGTGGTGATCACCCCCCTGCTCGCGGCCACGCTGGCCCTGACTTCCACGACCGCTCTTCCGGCTCAGGCCGCCGTCGACTGCAAACGGGTCAAGTGCCTGGCGCTGACGTTCGACGACGGGCCGGGCGCGACCACGCCCGCCGTGCTCAGGACGCTCAAGAAGGCGGGCGCGAAGGCCACCTTCTTCCTGGTGGGCAAGCAGGTGGACAAACGTCCCAAGATCGCCAAGCAGGTGCTGGCGCAGGGGCACGCGATCGGCAACCACACCTACGACCACATCTCGCTGCCGTCCTACCACGACGACCGGATCATCGACGAGCTCAAGCTCACCCAGCACGCGATCCGGAAGGCCACGGGGCACCGGCCCGCGATGTTCCGCCCGCCCTACGGGCACACCGACGAGCGGGTGCTGGCGCTGGCCGGTCAGACGGACCTCGCGCAGGTGTTATGGAGCGGCACGACGCTCGACTGGAAACTGCGTGACCCGAAGAAGATCAAGGCGGCGGTGCTGAGGCTGGCCAAGCGCGACGGCGTGCTGCTGATGCACGACGTGGTCCCGGCCACGGCGAAGGCCATGCCGGGCATCGTCAAGGAGCTGAAGAAGCGGGGCTACCACCTGGTCACGGTGCCGACGCTGCTGCGGGGCGGCAAGAGGCCGGTCGCCGGGGAGAGCTACCCCTAGCCGCTCCGGCGCGCGTCATAACGCTCGCGGGAGGCGGCGACGCAGGCGCTGTGCCGGCGTGACCAGTTGGTGAGCGTCAGCATGGCCTCATAGAGCTCCAGCGCCATGGGCGTGGCGCGATATTCGACCTTGGGCGGCACCGTCGGATAGACGGTGCGCTCCAGCAGCCCGTCGCGCTCCAGGTTGCGCAGCGTGAGGGTGAGCATGCGCCGGCTGATGCCCTCGATGAGCCGCTCCAGCTCCGTGAAGCGCACCGGCCCGCGTGAGGTCACCACGATGACCTGGATGGCCCACTTGCCGGCGATCTTGTCGAGGATCTCGCGCGGCGGGATGGGGCAGACGCCGTGCGCGATCATCGCCTCCGCGTCGTCCAGCGTCTTGAGCTCGGATGGTACAGCGGTGTTCCTCTGGGACATGAAAGTGCCTTCTTCCGGGTTCTTCCATAGTCACACATCATGGCCACTGTTACAGATCGTGTCCTTAGAAAGTTGGCCGTGATGAACAGATGGGCCGCATTCTCGTTGCTGGCCACCACCCAGTTCGTGCTGATCCTCGACTCGACCATCGTGAGCATCGCGATGCCGCCCATGGGGCGGGAGCTGGGCATGACGGCACAGGACCTGTCGTGGACGACTACGGCGTACGCGCTGGTGTTCGGCGGGCTGCTGCTGCTCGGCGGGCGGTTGTCCGACTACGTGGGCAGGCGGCGGATCTTCATCGCCGGGATGGTGTTGTTCGCGCTGGTGTCCCTGGTCGGAGGCGTGGCCTCGTCGGGTGGAGTGCTGATCGCCGTACGCGCCGCACAGGGCCTGGCCGGCGCCCTGGTCGCGCCCGCGGGGATGTCGCTCGTGATGGCGTTGTTCAAGGGCGACCCCGCGCTCAACAAGGCGATGGGCCTGTGGGGCGCGGTCGGAGGCATGGGCGCCTCGGTGGGCACGGTGCTCGGCGGGCTGCTCACCGACTGGTTCGGCTGGCGGTCGGTGTTCCTGGTGAACACGCCGATCGGGCTGGTCGTGGCCGGGCTGGCGCTCGTGCTGCTGCCCGCCGTACGCGCCGAGGAGCCCGTACGCGGCTTCGACCTGGCCGGCGCGATCACCTCCACCGCTGGGCTGGGCCTGCTCATCTACGCCCTGACGGGCGCCGCGGAGGCAGGCTGGGCCTCGGCCAGGACGCTCGGCCTCGGCGCTCTGGCGGTCGTCCTCATCGTCGCGTTCCTCGCCATCGAGCGGCGCTCGGCGAACCCCCTCGTCCCCTTGAACGTCTTCCGCAGGCGCACGCTCCGCGCGGGCAACGCCGTGATGTTCCTGGTGGCGGCGGCGATGCAGCCGGTGGCCTTCCTGCTGGCCCTCTACACCCAGATCGTGCTCGGCTACAGCCCCACCCAGTCGGGGCTGGCGACGGTGGCCATTCCCGTGACGATCGCGCTGACCGCCTCGTTCCTCGGGGGGCGCGTGCTCACCCGGTACGGCCTGCGCACGACGGCCGCCGCGGGCCTGGTCTTCATCATGATGGGTGCGGCCCTCTACCTGCGGATCGACGTGCGCAGCGGCTACGTGCCCAGCCTGCTGGGGCCCGAAGTGCTGACGGGCTTCGGCTTCGGCCTCCTCGTGGGCGCGGCCACCGTCGCCGCCACGTCGGAGGCGTCGCCGTCGGAGTCGGGGATGGTGTCGGGGTTGTTCAACGTGACCACGCAGGTGGGCATCTCGGTCGGCATCGCGGGGCTGGTGACCGTCGCCGCCGCCGTGTCGGGCGGCTCGACCGCGCCGGAGGCGCTCGTCGCGGGGTATCGGGCGGCGTTCCTCGGCTCGACGGTGCTGGCGGCACTGGCTCTGGTGGCCGCGCTGGCGCTGCTGCCCCGCCGCGAGGAGCCGGCGCGGGAGGACCAGCCGGTCCCGGTGTGAATTGCTCACTGTGTGAAGAATGTGGCTAAAGTGCTATGTGCACGTCAAGCGATCGGGGGACGCAACGTTGCCGAACTGACCGTACCCGCGCCCCTGGTCGCGAAGCCACGCGACAGGAGCCACCATGGGCTACCCGCCAGGCGGGCAACAGCCGCCACCACCCGGATACCGGCAGCCGCCGTACCACCATCACCAGCAGCAGCCGTGGACAGGTGCGCCGCCCCCGCCCGGCCCGCGGCGGCGCAGTCCCGGGCCGGTCCGGATCATCCTCGGCGTGCTCATCTCCCTCTTCGGGTTACTGTGCACGCTCGCGGGCGCCGGGGTCATCGCCCAGGCGTTCTCCAACAGCAACCAGGAGATCTTCAACCAGCGGTACGCGAAGAACCTGTGGCGCAACCTGCCGGTCGAGACGCTGTTCCCCCCGGCGATCGGCATGCGCGACCCGGACCGGCGCGGCGAGAAGCAGGACGGAGGCGGGGGCTGGACGCGGGCCGCGGTCTCGCCCGAGACCTCCTGCGGCAAGGCGCTGGCCGGCCTGCTCGCCGAGGAGGCGAAGAAGCGGGGATGCCAGACGGTGCTCCGCGCCACCTACGTCGACGGCACGGGAGGGACCGCCGCCACCATCGCCATCGTCGTGTTCCCGGCGGACGACTCCGGCAACGACCTGGACGCCATCCTGTACGAGGCCCAGCGCGAGAAGCGCGACTACGGCGTGCGGGCCCTGCCGGCGAAAGGCGTCTCGTGGACGGACGGAGCGCGGGCCGGGAGCGGCGCCGCCTCGACCGCGACACTCTTCGTCGCGGTGACCTCAGGACCGGCCGACGGGCGTCGCGCCGGCAAGCTTCCGCAGCCGTGGGGCAGGCGCGAGAGCGATCAGCGCATCGACCGCGCCCCCTGGGGCGAGATAGCCGATGGCCTCGCCGAGAGCGCCACCGCCCACCTGAACGACCAGATCCAGAAGGCGAGACCGTGATCCGCAGGACGACCGTCGCAGCCCTCCTGACCGTTCCGATGCTGCTCTCGGCGGCAGTGCCCGCCCACGCCGCCGCGCCGGCCGGCTGGGAGCTCAACGCCATGGACGTGCCGGAGGCCCACCGGACCAGCCAGGGCGAGAACGTCACGGTCGCGGTGCTCGACACCGGCGTGGTGACCAGCCATCCGTCGTTCAGAGGACGGGTCACCTCGGGGCCCGACTTCATCCGCTTCGGCGCCGAGAAAGGCGAACCGCACTGGGGCGAGCACGGCACCTCGATGGCCTCCAACGTGTTGTCCGTCGCCCCCAAGGCCCGCGTGCTGTCCCTGCGCGTCATCCTCGACCACGAGGACCCCGGCAGGGAACGCATCGAGGAGCAGTGGGAGAAGTGGCGCAAGGGCGGCACGTTCGACAAGGAGCTCCTGCCGATGCAGACGTCGGTGTCCCGAGCCGTCCGCTACGCGGTCGACAAGGGCGCCAAGGTCATCTCGATGTCCCTGGGCACCGACGAATGGGCGGGCTTCAACGACTACCTCGACGACGTCGCCGCGGCGGTCGACTACGCCGCGGGCAAGGGCGTCGTCGTGCTCGCCTCCTCAGGAAACGGCGGATCCACCGACCGCCTCGCCACCGACGCCAACAACGTGGTGTCCTACCCCGCCGGGTACGCCGGGGTACTCGGCGTGGCCGCCGTCAGCCCGCAGGGGCGGCGCGCGGAGTTCTCGCAGGTGCACACGTACAACACGATCGCCGCGCCGGGTGTCGACATCCGCAGCGCCGCCAACGACGGCGGATACCGGATGATCAAGGGCACCTCACCGGCGTGCGCCCTGGCGGCGGGCGCGGTGGCGCTGATGTTGTCGCGCAATCCCGAGCTGAGCCCACGGCAGGTACGCGACATCCTGGTACACACCGCCACCAAGCCCCGCAACGGCTACACCCTGTTCCTCGGGCACGGCATGGTCAACGCGGACCGTGCGGTACGGGCGGCGGCCACGACCAAGGGCGCCGAGGCGAAGGCGGCAGCCTACGAAGGAGAGAAACACTTCGGTGACGGGCCGGCCGACTCGCCCATCGCCCACCCGCCGCTCGACCAGGAATACCTGGTCATCGGAGGCGTGGGCATAGGGATCGGGCTGCTGTGCTTCGCCGGCACCTTCCTCCTGGTACGGCGGCGGCGCGCCTGACCCCTTAGGTCTCGGGACAGAGGACGGCTTCGGCCGCCTTCTTCACCAGCGGGTCGATGGCGGGATTGGTGTTGGCAGTGCCCAGTGTGGCGGACAGGACGAACTGCACGCGGCCATCAGGTGAGTTGTAGGTGAGTGCGCTGAACCCGGACGAGCCGCCCTTGACAAGTCCGTACTCGCCGCACACGCGCGGGTCGGCAGGCTTGTCTCCCGACGGGGGCTCCGGAGCGGGGCGACCGGCGTTCAGCGCCTCCTTCTCCCGCTTGGTGAGGATCTTGTCCCTGGCGAAGGCGCGGTGGAAGTCGCTGAGGTCGTCGGTGGTGGAGATGACGCCCCCGGCGGCGTAGCCGTAGCTCATGTTGAGGCGGTCGACGTCGTGGAGCTTGCCGTTCTTGTCGGGGTGGTAACCGTGCCCGTGCGGGCCCTTGATGCCGCCGGGCCACTTGGTGGGCAGGTAGGTGTCGTCCATGTGGAGAGGATCGAAGATCCGCCGCTCGAACTCCCGGGACACGGAGTGGCGGGTGAGGTCCTCGATGATCAGCCCGAGGAGCATGTAGTTGGTGTTGGAGTAGGAGAACTTCTCCCCCGGCTCCTGCGTCCGCTCCACCGTGCGCGACTTCTTCACCAGTTCCAGCGGCGGGTAGTAGGTGTCGAAGTCGAAGGCGTCGACGAGCTGCGGCGTGTACCAGTTGGGGATGCCCGAGGTGTGGTGGATCATCTGCTCCACGGTGATCTCGTCGGCCCGCTCCACCAGGTCCTTCTCCACGACGACCGGCAGCAGGTCGCTGAGCTTGTCGTCCAGCGAGAGCTTGCCCTCGGTGACCAGCTTCATGATGACGACCTGGGTCATCAGCTTGGTCTGTGAGCCGACCCTGAAGCGGGCGCCCGCGGGGATCCTGCCGCCCTTGCCGTTCAGCAGGCGGGTGCCCGCCGAGCCCTTGCCGGCCTTCCTGCCGTCGACGTAGACCGCGCCGATCGCGCCGACGATCTCCTTGTTCTTCGCCAGTTGCGACAGGGCCTTCTGGACGTCGCCCGGCCGGGGCCGGTCCGCGGCGGCCGCGGCGGCGGGTGCTGCGACCCCCAACGTCAGCATCGCGCAGGCCAACCCGGCCAGACCCTTCACTGTCGCACGATTCACGATATTTCCTTTCGATGAGCCCGTCACTGTGCGGGGCAGAGCAGTGATTCGGCGGCCTGCCGCACCTTCTCCGGCAGGTCGCCGGTCTCGGTGTTGGGAACCTTCAGGGTGACGTTCACGCCGAGTTGCCGGCCGTCTTGCGTGGTGAACAGGTAGGCGATGGACCCCGGTCCCGACCCGACAGCGGAGACGGCGATGCACGTGCCGGGCTGATCCTTCGGGGGCAGCTTCCCGGCCTGATACCGCCAGAAGGCGGCGAGGTCCTTCGCGGTGGAGATGACGCCGCCCGCCGCCCACCCGTTGGTGGCGTTCTGCCGGTCGGTGTCGCGCAGCCTGCCCTTGTCGTCGGGGTAGTAGCCGTGCCCGTGCGGGCCCTTGATGCGCTGCGTGGGCCTGGTGGGCAGGTAGGTGCCGGTCATGCGCAGCGGCTTGAAGAGCCTCTCGGCGAAGGCCGCGTGCAGGCTTTCACCGGTCTCCTTCTCGATGATCAGGCCGAGCAGGATGTAGCCGGTGCTGGAGTAGGAGAACTTCTCCCCCGGATCCTGCTCACGCGGCAGCCCTCGTGAGACCTTCAGCAGATCGATCGGAGAATGGTAGGTGAGGTCGAAGAGGTCAAGTCTCCCGCCATAGTCGGGGACCCCGGAAGTGTGCTTGAGCAGGTGGTCCACGGTGATCTCGCCGGCCCGCTCCACCAGGTCCTTCTCCACCACCATCGGCAGCAGGTCGGCGAGCTTGTCGTCCAGGGAGAGCCTGCCCTCCTCCACCAGCTGCGCGATCACGGCGGAGGTCATGCCCTTCGTGTGCGACCAGCCCCGGAAGCGGGAGTCGGAGGGGATCTTGCCGCCCTTGCCGCCGATCAGGCGGGAGCCGGCCGAGCCGCGGCCGACGCGCCGGCCGTCGTGGAACGCCTCGCCGATGACGCCCACCACGCCGGCGTCCTTCGCGAGTTCCTCCATGGCCTCCTGGACGTCCCCGATCCTGGACTCGGCGGAGACGGGGGCGGGGTGGACCAGCAGCACGGCACACGCCAGTGCGGCCGTCGTACGTTTCACGATGTCTCCTTCAGATCGCGCGGTCCGGCGGTGAGAGGTCACCCGGGGTGGCGCACGACTGCCGGGGCCGGGGTCGAGCCCGGCCCCGGCGGGCGCCAGCTTCCCTCGCCGTCCTTTATGGCGCAGTGGCTGTTTCCTCCCTGTTTCGTGTGGGAGGGTGACCATCCTGCCTCCGGGCGGCGAACGCCTAGCCCGTAGTCGGAGTCAGGACCCTTGTTGCGAAACCGGGTATCCCGTATACCTGTCAGACGATCGCTGCGCACACGTGTACGTCTGGAGGTCGTCGGTGTCGAACGGCAGGCCGAGCACACCCGACTCCGGCTCGCCATCAGCCTCGACGGCGCCGAGAAGTTCCACAGCATGGCGTTCTTCGGTCAGTCGGACTTCCGGGCGTTCCGGCTCCTGGACCCCGTCGGACGCCGCCTGTACCGGGGCCAAGAGCACCCACCAACTCGAACAGTTCGGCTGGTACTCCAAGGACATCCGCTACGAGACCGACGTCTACTACGACCCGCTCCCGGAGTCGGCCGAACAGATCACGGTGATCGCACCCTGCACGCTCGGGGAGATGACCGGGATCCCGGTCACCGACGGTGAGATCTCGCAGAGCCCGACGCCGCTGCCGACCACGTCCTGGGGCGACGACAAGCCGAGCACCAAGGTCGTGCTCGCCGTGGACCCGCCCGAGCCAGGCTCCACGCCCAACTACTCCGACCTGTACGCGGTGGAGGAGGGCGCGCATGAGAAATCGACCGGCACCGACGAGGAGAGCATCGCCCCGCGCGCCGACGTGCTGTTCGCCTTCGACAAGGCCGACCTCTCGGCGAAGGCACGCCGCGTGCTCGACGACGTGGCGGAGGAGACCGGGCGGCGGGCCGATCCGTCGAAGCCGCCGGTGACCATCACCGGACACACCGACGGCAAGGGCGACGACCCGTACAACCTGCGATTGTCGTTGCGGCGTGCGAAGTCGGTGGAGTCCCACCTCTCCCGGCGGTTGGGGACCGACTACCGGTACAAGGCCGAAGGCAAGGGGGAGACCCAGCCCGTCGCGGAGGAAGGCGGCTCGGACGACAAGAGGGCCAGCGCGAAGAACCGGCGGGTGGAGGTGTCGTACAAGATCAAGCAGGCGACGGAGACCACCGCCGCACCCAGCCCTGGGACCAGCACGGCGCCGGCCTCGGGCCGGCCGGCCCCCTTCCAGGAGGCGCTGGGCGAGCCGGTGGCCGAGCGCAAGAACGAGGACGGCTGGCTGCTCCGCGTGCACCAGCCCTATCGCGACGGCGCCTTCATGGTCGGCGTCTACGAGATCGTCAATGAGACCGGGGGCTGGGAGTTCAACATCAGCCCGCGGATGGACGGCGAGCAGCCCGGCTCCATCTGGGGCGGCCTGACGTGGGTCGACCCGGCCTCAGAGCGACGCCAGCGCATCGTCCGGGTCGGCAAGTACGGCACGGACGAGGAGGGGGCTACACCTACGTCTCCACCCCGGACATCACCGGCAGATACGGGCTCGCCTGGGCCGAGCACGTCCCCTACCGGATCTACGCCTACTACGCACCGCCGCCGCCGGGGGTCACCACGCTGACTCTGGACGCCGGGCCGTACGGCACCTTCCCCGATGTGCCCGTCAAGTCGTAGTCTGCTTCTAGAGTTCGGCTAGCCTTGCTTCCCGTGAACGAGGGCAGGAAGCCGAACAAGAAGGCGCAGAAGTCCGCCGAGACCCGGCGCCGGATCCTCGCGGCCGCCGGGGAGCTGTTCGTGGCGCAGGGCTACGGCGCGACCATGCTGCAGCAGATCGCCGACAGGGCGGGCGTGGCGGTGCAGACCGTCTACTTCGTGTTCGGCAACAAACGCCGCCTGCTCAAGGAGCTCGTCGACGTCACGATCGCGGGCGACGACCGTCCCGTGGCGACCCTCGACCGGCCGTGGTTCCGCGAGTCGCTGGACGCCGCCACCGCTCAGGACCACCTGCGGTTGCACGTCGCGGGCACCCGGGCCGTGCTGGAACGGGTGGCTCCGATCACCAAGGTGCTGGAGATCGCCGTGGCCACCGACCCGGAGATCGCCGACATGTGGCCCGACGAACGGGATCCGCGCTACACGGTGACACGGACCGCCGCGGACAGCCTGATGGCCAAGCCGGGAGCGCGTCCGGACGTCCCCGACGCCGCCGACCTGCTGTACGGCGTGCTCAGCCCCGACCTCTACCTGGTGTTCGTCCGCGACCGCGGCTGGACACCCGAACGGTTCGAGCGCTGGGCCCACGACACCCTGCGCGCCCAGCTCTGCACGGACTGATCGGTCGCAAGACACTCGTCATGCGTGTCGAGCACAAGGGACACTACGCCGCCGTCGCCATCAAGGCGGGCATGGCGACCAACCCACACTGGTACGCCAGCGTGCTCGCCGACCCCGTCATCGAGCTTCAGGACGGCGCGGTGACCCGGCAGTTCAAGGCGCGCGAAGTGTCCGGCAGCGAGAAACAGCTCTGGTGGCGACGGGCCCGGCTCTCCGGGCACGGGTGCCGCCCGCTCAGCCCGGATCGGTGCGTCCGTGACTATCCGGCGGCGTACATCGTGGCGATCCGCGCGCCGAGATCGGCACCGTAGTTCTGGTGGTAGACCTGGGCGGAGCAGTAGACCGGGCCCCCTTGCCGGGCCAGGCCGGCGGTCCAGGTGACGGCGTTCTCCACGCCCGGGTCGCTCAACTGCAGGCCCGTGGCCACGATGTCGTCAACGCTGACGTCGGTGAAGTAGCTGGTCACACCCTTGCGCTCGTACAGCCGCCACTCCAGCTTCGCGCTGTTCGCCCCGGCCAGTTCGGCCGTCAGGTCGACCGTGGCCCTCTGCCACGCGTGGTCGTTGGCGGCGACGTCCTGTTGCCAAACCACCTTGCCGTTGAGAAGGAGCTGCTTCACGTGGTAGCCGGCCGGGCTGTCAGGGCCCCGATCGTCCCCGTGCCAGAAGCTCACGCCGTACGTGCCGGCACCGGGCGTGAGCTGCGCCTGACGGCTTGCACTGCACCACATCCCCGCCTTGGTGACGGTCTTCGTCTGAACGACGAAGCTCAGCCGTCCGTTGCCGGTGCGGGCGAGGTTGTCGCTCGCGGGCCGGGTCCACCCGGTGTCGCGGGACACGAAGGGGAGCTTGTACTGCAGGACCCCGGACAGTTCCCCCGTGCGGACGTGCTCAAGGCCCTTCTTGGTGACGGCCTCGACGTAGGCGACCGTCGGTTTCTGGGCCGCGTGGCTCAGCGGGTGGGCGTACGGCATCAGGTAGACGTCCGTGCCGGGAAGGCGCTGCGCGAGCTGCTTGACCTGGTACGACAGGTTCCATGTCCAGGACGTGTCCCGGTGCGGCTCGTCCCTGAAGGGGAAGATCACTCCCTCCAGCAACGGGATCTGCTCGGCGATGAACGCGTCGGTGAACTGGCTGTAGTAGACCGTGGGGACGAACCTCAACGACGGGTTGATCGCCCTGGCGGCCGCGCGCATCTGCTTGACGTACTCGGGCGTGAACGTCTTGAGGTCGTAGGCGTAGTCGTCCACGGTCCAGCCGATCAGGTTCGGGTGGGTCCTGGAGAGCGTGGCGATCTCGCGCGCCCATGCCACGTAGTCGTGCTTGTACGGTCGGGAGACGCAACAGCCCGCCTGGCTCGGCGAGTACACCAGCACCCAGACGTTGATCCCGGCGGCGGCCGCGGCCGGGAGGAACTCGTTACGCAGGTCCTCCCAGTGCACGTTGTCGCCGGCCATAGGAAAGACGTAGGTGTTGGCCTTGATGGCCTTCAACCCCGCGATCATCAGCTCGGTGTCGACATGCCTGATCCCGTCGGCCCGCGGCTCCGTTTCCCGTATGAGGTTCCCTGCGGTCCCCAATGCGCCGGGGGCCTGCGCGTGGGTCACACCGGGGAGCATCGACACCATCAACGCGACGACCATGACAAGCACAGAACGGGACACCGGGTTCCCTTCAGCAAGATCCGTGGACGAACGCGGTCAGCATAGAAGTCCCCGGTATAGCGCCGGTATGACGCCGCTGTGACCCGCCGCCCACGTCCGGCCAGTGGGCCCTCGGCACGACCCGCTGCGCAACGGGCACACCGCCCGGCCTCGTATCGAGGGTGCAGCGGTAACACCTCGTGTACTGCGGAGAAACAGGCCCAGTGCAGGTATCGCATGTGACGCTCTGCAACCGGAGCGGGTTCGTCATGATCGCGCCAAGACGTTCGCGAATCATGTCCTGGAGCTGCGGGAGTGTCTCCGCCAAGTGTGTCAGCCAATCCTGGAAAGAAGGTCCTCAAGCTGCTTGGGCCGGCGGAGCAGATCGTCGACGATGACCATGGCCTCGTCGACATCGCGCGCCACGTGGACATCGGGCTTGCTCGCCGTAGCCTTCCCCCACTCCGTGCGATCGACCACCGAACGCATCAGGATCACAGGACGACCGTGCTCAACGGCTTTGCGCGCCTGGATGCGTGTCCCGCTTCTCTCGCTCGCCTCGACGATGATCGTGGCCAGACTGTAGCCGGACATCGTGCCGTTGCGCGGCGGGAACGTCGACTTGTCCGGCGCCCTGTCCGGCCAGAACTGGGAGAACACGGCGCCTCGGTCGGCGACCTCGCGATGAAGGTCTCGGTTCTCCGCCGGGAAATATCGGTGAATGCCCGTGCCGATGACGGCCACCGTCCGGCCGCCTGCTCCGAGCGCGGACCGATGCGCAGCCGTGTCGACGCCTGCTGCGAGGCCTGACACCACCGTGAGCTCGCGTTCCACGAGCCGTACGGCCAGCTCCGCCGCCACCGACCTGCCCTGCGATGAGACCGACCGTGAGCCGACCACAGCGACCCCGTCGTCCTCTTCCAGGACCGTCCCCCGGGCGAACAGCAGTGGAGGTCGATCGAACACATCCCGCAGCCGGTATGGGTAGCGGTCATATCCCAAGGTGATGACGTGGATGCCGCTCCGCTCCCATGAGGCGATCTCCTCGTTCGCCCGGGTCATCGCTTCTTCCAGCGGGTCGGAGAACAGGTCGACGGGGGCAAGCCTGTCACGCAGCAATGCCTCCGCCGAGGCACCTTCGGTGAGGTGCTGAACGAGCTCACGCTCGCCCTTCTCCGTGGGGATACGGCGAAGCAGCGCCACTGTCGCGGCGCGCTCCCTGTCGTCTCGATAGCCCACACCCACAGAGTGGTCCGAGCCGCCCACGTCATCCTGCGATCGAACACCTGCACTAATCATGGGGGAACGGTCAACGTTCAGCTGAGGAATGCCGGGCGGAGCATGGTGAAGGCTGTGTCGACCAGGGTGAGGCGGTCGACGGTGCCGCCGGTGCGCAGCCATTCGCGGGCCACCGCGTCGAGGGCCGCGCCCGCCGCTGCCGCCGCCAGATCCGCCTCCAGCGGCGGCATCCCGCGGTCGGCCAGGGCGATGATGATGCGGGTGCGGGCCTCGTCGCGCTTCTGCAGGAGCCTGGTGCGCAGCGCGGGCGTGGACTCGATGAGCCGCATCGCGTCGACCTGCGCGTTGATGCGCGCCTCCCAGCCGCGAAGCACCGTGTGCAGGCACTCCCACGGCTGTTCCTGCGGTGGGCGGGTGGCGATCTCGTGCGCGACCTGCTCGCCCATCGCCTCGATCTCACCGAACACGACGTCTTCCTTGGTGGGGAAATAGCGGAAGAAGCTGCGTTTCGACATGCCGGCGGCCCTGGCGATGTCGTCGACGGTCGTCTCGTCGAAGCCACGCTCGGCGAACAGATCGAGCGCCCGTCCGGCCAGTTCGGCGCGTACGGCGCGTCTGGTGCGATCCCGAAGACCTTCCACGTCCGCCATCCTACACCGATTGCCATATGTGGCACTCGGTGTCATATTTGTTTCATTGCTCTGAAAGGTGGTGGATCTCATGGACGGCAAGACTGTCCTCGTCACCGGCGGCACCGGTGGCATAGGCAAGGAGACCGCGCGCGGGCTGGCCGCCCGCGGCGCCCGGGTGATCCTGGTCGGTCGCGATCCCGTACGCGCGCAGCGGGCAGCGGACGAGCTCGGCGCGGGTAGCGGCCGGGTCGAGGCCATCGCCGCCGACGTGACCGGGCAACGCGACCTCGCCAGGCTCGCCGCCCAGGTCGCCGAACGGTGCGACCGGCTCGACGTACTGATCAACAACGTCGGTACGCACCCGCCGCGCCGCACCCTCACAGAGGACGGCGTGGAGAGCACCTTCGCCGCCCATGTGCTCACGCCGTTCACGCTCGCCCGACTCCTGCTGCCCCTGCTCGGCGGCCGGGTCGTCAACATCACGGGAGGCATCCCCGGTGGCCGGATCGAGCTGGACAACCTACAGGGGGAGCGGCGTTACCTGGGGTGGACGTTCAGCCAGTACAACCACACCAAGACGATGCTGATGGCGATGAGCCTGCGCTTCGCAGAGCAGGTGGCCGGCAGCGGCGTCACGGTCAACGTCGCCTACCCCGGCCACGGCCACACGCCGATGAACCAGGCGATGACGGTGGCCGGCTTTCCCTACGTGTACCGTCCGATCGTGCCGCTGCTACGGGCCCTGACCCCGCGGCTCTTCGGCGACCTGAGCAAGCCGTCCCGCTCCAGCGTGTACCTCGCCTCCAGCGGCGACGTGGAAGGCGTGACGGGGACGTACTTCACTATGAACTGCCGACCCGCCCCCTGGCCGGCCAGCGTTCTCGACCGGCGCAACCAGGACACGATCTGGGCCCTGTGCGAGGACCTGACCAGGGAAACGATATGACATCCCCCGACCCCGGCAGCCGCACCGCCGGCCATGACGCGGCTGCCGGGTCGTCAGGACGTCATCCGGTGAAGCGGATGGTGGCGCCCTTGCCGGTGATGGCCAGCACGCGGAACGAGAGGGCGTTCTTGCCGTTGATGCGCATGTTGCCCCGGGCGTTTTCGCCCAGGGAGGCCGTCGAGCCGGGACCCCGTACCACGACCATGTCCTGGTCGAAGATGCCGCCGACGTGCTCCTTGGAGACGTACACCCTGGAGAAGCCGTAACGCTTCTTGGAGATGCGGAAGCTCACGGCCTTCGAGAAGGTGAACTTGCACTTCCCGTCGTAGCAGCTGCGATAGCTGGGCTTGGCCGAGGCGGCGGCGGGGGCGGCGGCCACGGCGGGCGTCACGACCATGGCGCACGCGAGGGTAAAGGCGGAAATGGCCTTCCTGTGCACGGTCTTCCCTTTCATCCGATCAACGGGGGCACAATCTTTCTATCGCGTATCCGGCGGGAGGGGTCCCGGCGCCGCCGGGGGACACTGGCACCCGACGTCCGAGTGAGCAAGGGAGCAGAGATGCCAGGGGCACGCACCGGAAGGACGGCGCTGGTGACTGCGGCGGCGGTACTGCTCGCCGGCTGCGGCTCCGCGCCGGAGGAGGCGGCCTCGCCCGCCGGCACCCCGTCCTCCCCCGCGGCGACGCCGCCGTCAGCGCCCCCTTCGCCGACGCTGACCCCGTCGCCGACGGCGACGCCGCTCCCCAAAGCCAGGAACGGCACCAGGCTCCGGGCATGCCGGGACGCGAAGTGCGAGGTGCTCGTCTCGGACGGGCAGACGATCCGGCTGGCCGACAGGTGGGGGCTGTTGCCGATCAACGTCACCGTCGAGGACGGCTCTGTCACCTTCGACGCGTTCACCTCATCAGGCATGCGGCTCACCATGTCGGAGCAGACGCCGGACCAAGGAGGTCCCAGCACCATCAACGAGGTCAGCTTCGAGGTGGTGGCCGTCAAAGGGAAGAGGGCCGTCATCAAGATCACGCACTAGGCGCCGTGACCGTCAGGATTCGGTGAGCCGCCCCGGCGGCGGCCGCAACACGCAGAACTCGTTGCCGTCGGGGTCGGTGAGCACATGCCAGGCCCAGCCTTCCTCCTTGATGGGCTCGTCGGTGACGCGACGCCCGCCCAGGGCCACCAGCCTGGCCACCTCGGCCTCCAGGTCGGGAACCCGCAGATCCAGGTGCATCCGGTTCTTGGCCGTCTTCGGCTCCGGAACCTGTTGCAGGAGCAGCTCGACGCCGTTGCGCCCTGGGGGCAGGAGCCGCCGATAAGGTCCGGGCGAGGCCGGATCGGCGGTGTAACCCAGGGCTCCGCACCAGAACTCCGCTGCCCTGCCCAGGTCGGCGCAGTCGAGGACCACGACCAGGACGACATCGTCTCGCCCGCCGAAACGAGCCGGCCCACCAGTCATAGCGGCACATTACGCCAGTATCGACGCCGACATGACCGGACGACACGGAGCCGGGCTCACCATGCCGGACATCCCCGGAAGCGGTCGAGGAGGGCTACGAGGCAGGCGGGCTCCCGCGTGGGGACACTGGGTCTGCTCGACACCCGAGGATGAGGCGCCCGTCAGCCGCTGCCACTGGCGTACGACGCTCCCACCCGTCCCATCGCGAAGATGCTCGACGGGCGAGGCGGCCCAGCCGGCGGGCGTCGAGCGGCGCATCGGTCGCCACCACGATCATGCAGGAGTTGCCGGAGGGCTCGTCCCGGTCCTGCTCGCCGAGGACGTGCTCGACCGGCATCGGGATGCCCTGCACGGTCAGGACGCCGCCGAAGTTCGACTGGACCAGGACGCCGACCGTCGCCGAGACGCCCTCCGCGAGGTGCGTTCGCGATGCGGTGCCGATTCCGGCCTTGAACCCCAGGGCTGTCGTGCCGGCGCCGGCACCCACGCAGCCCTCCGCGGGCAGGCCGTCGGATGCGCTCTCCAATGCGTCGAGAACATGCCGTTCGGTGACGGGGCGGAGGCGGATGTCGGAGAGGAAGCCGTCGTTGGCCTCCCCCACGAGCGGGTTGAACGACAGCCCGCCAGGGCGGCGCGCCATGAGGTACGTGAGCAGGGCGTCGGCCGCCCGGAACGCCGACAGGGTGGCGGTCAGGACGATGGGAGACTCCAGGACGCCGAGTTCGTCCATCTGGGTCGAGCCGATCAGCTTGCCGTATCCGTTGCCGGTCCACACGGCGGCCGGCAGTCCTGGCCGTGCCGCGGTCAGCTGCGTGGGAACGACGGCCGTCACTCCCGTATGGAGATCGGCGCCATTGTCGATCGTGGTGTGCCCTACCAGGACTCCCTCGACGTCGGTGATCGCGTTCAGGCGTCCTGTCGGCAACGTACCGACGGCGATGCCCAGGTCACGCGCCCGTACACGAGTGTCGCCCGGGATGCGGGTGAGGCGGGTGGTTCATGTCATTCCTATGGTGGCGTAGCATCGCTCGATGCGGGTGGCCCCGGCGCCCTGAAGAACGCCATCGACTTCCTCTTTGCCACATGGAACAACAAGGGCGGCCGGATTCGTCGCACCCGCGCGGTGGAGCACCTGCGGCTGATGATGGGCGAGGCGACCGAGCACGAACCTGGGCAGGCGCCACTGCCGTCCGCGGGCGGCCGTGACGTTCATGCCGCCGTGAAGTGGTGCGGCTCGTCGCCACAGGCTCGTGGGGTACAGCAGGCTGTACCCCACGACTCCAGCGCGCGGGATCGTTCGCGGATCGGCCCGGACGGCATGCTGGTTGATGTCCGGAGCGGACACCACCCCCGAATGCAGGAGCGTTTTCCCATGTCGCGTCTCTCTTCCCCCTCAACGACCCCCCGGAGCGTGCGCGGCCTGGCCGTGGCGGCGCTGTCCGCGCTGACGGCGATGAGCGTGGCCGCCGCCCCCGCCGCCGCGGTGACCGGTCCCGAAGTGGGAGCGAACGCCCCTCGGCACAACCCGGCCGACGAGCTACGGGCCGAGCTGGACGAGATGCGCCAAGAGGTGAAGGAAGCCAAGCGCAACCGCAGCAACGACGCCCTGCAGAAGCAGCTGAACGGCCTGGTCAAGAAGTACAAGTTCCCGGGGGCGCTGGCCGCCGTACGTGACAGCAAGGGCAGGACCCGCCACTACACCGCCGGCGTCGGCAACCTCAGGTCCAAGGCGAAGGTGCCGGTCGACGGGTACGTGCGCATCGCCAGCAACACCAAGACCTTCACCGCCGTGGCCGTGCTGCAGCTCGTGGGCGAGGGCAAGGTCAAGCTGGACGAGCCGATCGAGACGTACCTGCCGAAGCTGCTGCGCGGCAAGTCCGGCGACGGCCGCAAGATCACCGTACGGCACCTGCTGCAGCACACCAGCGGCCTGCCCAACTACACCCGCTGGATGCCCAACATCTTCGACGCCCGCGACAAGTACCGCTCTCCTCGGGAGCTGCTGAAGATCGCCTTCGCGCACAAGGCGTCGTTCGCGCCCGGCAAGAAGTGGGAGTACAGCAACACCGGCTACACCGTGCTCGGCCTGCTCATCGAGAAGGTCACGGGCAAGCCGGTGAGCAAGGCGATCACCGACCAGGTCATCAAGCGGGCCGGCCTGCGCCAGACGTACTGGCCGGGCAAGAAGGTCAAGACGATCCGCGACCCCCACCCGACGGGGTACGGCTCCAGGAAGCCCGGCGGCAAGCTGCTCGACATCACCAACCTGGACCCGTCGTGGGGCGGCGCGGCCGGTCAGCTCATCGCCACCCCCAGCGACCTGAACCGCTTCTGGGTCGCCCTGATGGACGGCAAGCTGCTCAAGCCGGCGCAGCTCAAGGCCATGAAGAAGACCGTGAAGGCACCCGGCATGCCGGGCGGCTGGAGGTACGGGCTCGGCCTGATGAAGATGCCGCTGAGCTGCGGCGGCGTGGCGTGGGGCCACGGCGGCGACATCGACGGCTACGAGACCCGCGGCGGCATCACCGACGACGGCAGGGCCGCCGCCATCGCGGTCACGGCGCTGCCCACGGCCGACGCGGCCGCGATGAGCGTCATCAAGGCCGCCGACACGGCCCTGTGCGCCAAGAAGCGGTGACCACAGTTGGTCCGACCGAGGCCCCGGGAGCACACCCCCCGGGGCTCGGGCACGTTCACGGGGTCTTCGCGCCGTCCCGGCGGCCGGGCCGGAGCCTGGTGAACACCCTCGCCCTGGCCGTGCTGCTGACGCCGGTGGCGGACTCCCCTGTGGCCGGGGCAGCCGACCTGCTGCTCACCGGCGCGGGTCTCGCGGCGCTGGCGCTGGTGGCGAGAGATGTGCACCGGCTGCTGCACGAGACATCGCCACTGCGGCGCTATTACGTCAGGGAGTCGAACCTGGCGCTGGCCCCGGAGGACACCTTGACCGGCGGCCTGCCCTGCCCGCCTCCTCCGGGTGCCGGCGCGAGCGGGTCATCCGCGCCCTGAGCAGCGGGACCGGGTCACTCCCATTCGATGGTGCCGGGGGGCTTGCTGGTCACGTCGAGCACCACGCGGTTGACCTCGCGGACCTCGTTGGTGATCCGCGTCGAGATGCGGGACAGCACGTCGAACGGCACCTTCGCCCAGTCGGCCGTCATCGCGTCCTCCGACGTCACGGGACGCAGCACCACCGGATGCCCGTAGGTGCGCCCGTCGCCCTGCACCCCCACCGAGCGAACGTCGGCCAGCAGCACCACCGGGCACTGCCAGATCTGCCGGTCGAGACCGGCCCTGGACAACTCCTCGCGGGCGATCGCGTCGGCCTCGCGCAGCAGTTCCAGGCGCTCGCGCGTCACCTCGCCGACGATGCGGATGCCCAGGCCGGGGCCTGGGAACGGCTGACGCCAGACCATGGCGGCGGGCAGCCCGAGCTCCTCGCCGGCGCGGCGGACCTCGTCCTTGAACAGCGCCCGCAGCGGCTCGACCAGCGTGAACCGCAGGTCGTCAGGCAGGCCGCCGACGTTGTGGTGGGACTTGATGTTGGCGGTGCCGGTGCCGCCGCCCGACTCGACCACGTCGGGGTAGAGCGTGCCCTGGACGAGGAACTCGACGGGCTTGTCGGCCATGATGGCGCGCTGTTCGTCCTCGAAGACGCGGATGAACTCGCGGCCGATGATCTTGCGCTTCTCCTCGGGGTCGGTGACGCCCTCCAGCGCCTTGATGAAGCGGTCCGCGGCGTCGACCACGCGCAGCTTGACGCCCGTGACGGCCACGAAGTCGCGCTCGACCTGCTCGGCCTCGCCCTTGCGCAGCAGGCCGTGGTCGACGAAGACGCAGGTCAGCCGGTCGCCGATGGCGCGCTGCACGATGGCGGCAGCCACCGCGGAGTCGACGCCGCCCGACAGCGCGCAGATCGCGTGACCGTCGCCGACCTGGCGACGCACGGCTTCGACGGAGTCTTCGACGATGTTGAGCATGGTCCACGACGGGCGGCAGCCGGCCGCTTCGAGGAAGTGCCTGAGCACCGCCTGCCCGTGCTCGGAGTGGAGCACCTCCGGATGGAACTGCACGCCGTAGAGGCCCCGCTCGGGGTGCTCGAAGGCGGCGACCGGCGTCTGGCCGGTCGAGGCGGTCACCGCGAACCCCTCGGGTGCGGCGGCCACGCTGTCGCCGTGGGACATCCAGACCGTCTGGGCGCTCGGCAGGCCGGCGAAGATGACGCCCTCCTGCAGCACGTCGAGCGCGGTGCCACCGTATTCGGCGACGCCCGTGCGGGCCACCTCGCCGCCCAGCGCCTGCGCCATCGCCTGGAAGCCATAGCAGATGCCGAACGTCGGCACGCCCGTCGCGAACAGCCCGTGCGGCACGGGCGGCGCGCCGTCGGCGTAGACCGAGGAGGGACCTCCGGACAGGATGATCGCCTTCGGATTTTTCGCCATCATCTCCTCGACGGGCATCGACGAGGGGACGATCTCGGAGTAGACGTGGCACTCGCGCACCCGCCTGGCGATGAGCTGCGCATACTGCGCGCCGAAGTCGACCACCAAGACCGTGTCGAATTCAGACACTGAAGACCCTCCAGAAGGCGGAACGCGGTGACCACAGTCTATCGGCCTTGTGCGTTACGCCTGGCCTGGCTCCGGCTCTCGTGCTAACACAGGAGAATGGATCTTGTCTGGCCGGCGACGACGTGGGCTCTGTGGGTCGCCACCCTGGCCGCCGCCTTCAAGGTGTCCGGTCGCGACAGGACCCCGGAGCGGGAGCCGCGCTATCCGGCGCCCGCCCCCGTGGCGGAGCTCTTACGCGGCATGCGGGTGCAGGATGTGTTCCATTCGGCGCTGTTCGAGTTGGCCGGGCGCGGGTGGGCCGTCGTGGAGGGCGACCGGCTGTCGCTCACGCCGCGCCGGGAGGAGCCGCTGCTGCCGTACGAGCGGTGGGTGCTCGACCAGGCGAGCGCCAGGATGGGCGGGGCTCCGCGGGCCCCGGTGATCGCGCTCATGCCCGACGGTCAGGTGCTCGACCGCGAGTTCCTTCCTCTGGTCCGGCAGCGCGCGATCGACCTCGGGCTGGCGCGGCGGCGCTGGTCGAGCATGCTCGTTCCTGTGCTGCTGGCCTGTGGGCTGGTGGTCCCGTGGTTCGCCACCGTGGCCGCGGCCGGCCTGTCGTGGCCGGGGATAATCGCGACGATGGTGTCGTTCGTGGCCGGGTCGGGGCTGCTCCTGGCGGGCCGCGGGTTCCTGCTGACCCCGGCTGGGCGCGAGGTCGCCGGGCCGGGGCAGGTGGAGGTGAACCCGCAGCAGGAGTGGATCTTCACGGGCAGCGGCTGGCACGGCGTGGAGATCGTGCCCGCGGCCACCGTCGCGCAGGGCGCCAAGCGGCAGGAGATCGGCGGCCACGTCGTCAAGCGCTGGGTCGAGGCCCACGCGGACAGCGAGAACTCCTACCACATCGCGGTGCACGACGGCAGCTCGGAGAAGGCCATCGCGTTCCGCGTCAAGCAGGGCCTCTACCAGGACGTGTTGCCGGGCGACTCCGTACGCCTGCTGGTCAGGCCGCGCAGCGGCGCGGTGGTGCGGTTGCTGGCCCACGAACGTCAGTGGTGAGGCGGTAACCGCCCGGTGAGCAGCGCCTCGGTCCGCCGGCGCAGCCGCGTGGCGTGCTCGGGGTCGGTCAGCAGCAGGAATCGCTCCTCACGGATGGCCTCCACCACCAGGCCGGCGACCTCGGACGGCTCCATGCCGCGCTCCGCCGCCCGGCTCACCGCCTCCTGCACGGCCACCTCGTCGGAGCTCGGCGTGGTGGCCAGGCCCGGAGGGCGTAGCCGCCCCGATTCGGCGATGCGCGTCCTGACCGCGCCCGGGCAGAGCGCGGTCACGCGGAGCTTGGACCCCGCGGCGGCCAGGTCGTGGGCCAGCGCCTCGGAGGCGGCGAGCGCGGCGTGTTTGCTGACGGAGTAGCCGCCCGACCCCGGCGAGGTGAACAACCCCGCCGTGGACACCGTGTTGACGATGTGCCCCTCGGTGTCCTGCTGGATCATGCGCGGCACGAACTCGCGGATGCCGTGCAGCACGCCCCACAGGTTGACGCCCAGCAGCCAGGCGAGGTCCTCCTCGCCGCGGGTCCACAGGTGGCCGCCCTGGAAGACGCCCGCGTTGTTGCACAACACGTGTACGGCCCGCAGCTCCCCGAAACACCGGTCGGCCAGATGGCGTACAGAGGACGCGTCGGACACGTCGGTGATCTGCGTGAGCACCCTGGCGTCGCCCGCCTGCGCGGCCGTCTCCGCGAGCGGGCCGTGGTCGACGTCGGCGAGCATCAGCGTCATGCCCTCGGCCGCGAACCTGAGGGCCAGCGCCCGCCCGATGCCGCTGCCCGCGCCCGTTATCACGGCGACCTTGCCGGAGAGCTCGCGCACGGACAGACCTCCTCAGCGACCGGCTCTGCAGGGGTGCTCCGGATCACCAGACGCTACAGGATGCCCGCGATCAAGCCCAGAGGCGGCGAACCGAGATCGAGCAGCGCCTTGTGGAAGCGTTGCAGGGTGAAGCCGGCGCCCCACTGCCCGCGGGCCTGCTCGCGCAGATCGCGGATGAGCAGCTTGCCGTAGGTGTAGCGGCCGTACGTCGGGTCGAACGACGCCCGTTCGGCCTCCGCCGTCGCGGCCGGGCCGGCCAGGTGGGTGTCCGAGACGAACCGCCCGGCGGCCTCCTCGACCGTCATCCGGCCGGTGTGCACGCCGATCGCGCAGGCCAGCCGGGTGACGCGGATCAGCGCCTCCAGCCACACGCCGATCTCGAAGCGGGGGTCGCCGGCCTCGAAGCCCTCCTCGACGCAGAGCTCCTCCGCGTAGTGGGCCCAGCCCTCGATGAACGCCGTCGACTGCAGCAGTCTGCGTACCTCCGACGGCGCCCGCCGCAGCGCCCTCGCGTGCGAGAAGTGGCCGGGGGCGACCTCGTGCACGTTGATCGCGGGCAGCGTGGTGCGGCTGAAGACCTCCAGCCACTCCTCCTGGTCCCGCTGCGGCCAGCTCGGGTCGGGCGGGGTGACGTGGTACCAGGACGGGCCTTCGGGCTCGCCGGGCGCGTTCCACGACATCATGGCCATCGCCCAGCGGCGCGACTCGGGCGCCGGCCCGACCAGGCACTCGCCGTCGTGGTAGGGCACGAGGTTCTTCTCTCGGGTGAACGCGATGGCCTTCTCCGTGCCGATCCTGGCCGCCTCGATCACGCCGTCGGCGTCGGGGTGGTCCTTGACCAGCTCGCGTACGACGTCGAGCGGCTGCCTGTCCCGCTCGCCCAGCTTGGCGCAGGACTCGGTGAGCAGCGCCATGAGCCGGTCGCGTTCGGCGTCGGCCCGCTCCGCCAGCCTCCCGAGGTCGACGGGCAGCCCGTCGGCCGTGCCCATCAGCCTGCTCAGGGCCTCCCCGCCGAGCGCCGCGTCGGGGTCGCCCTCGTCCGCCGCGCGCTGGAGGTGGGCGACGAGCCTGCCGTGCGCCCGCAGCGCGGTCTCGTCCGTGACGCCGACGGCCAGGCCTTTGGCGGTGTTCACCAGGGATTTCGCGACGGGGGCCGGGATCCGGTCGAGCGCCTCGATCGCGTTGTCCACGGCGTCCGGCCAGAGCGCGAGATGGGCCGACCTGGCGGCGGCGCGCTCGGCCGCCGGGGCGTAGTCGCGGTCGTAGCAGGCGAGGTCGAGGTTGGACAGGTGGACCAGGGGGTTCCCGCGGTGCAGGGCCAGCTCGCCGTACTCGGTGCGCAGCCCCTCCTCGAACACCTCCACATGCCGGGCGTCGTGCGGGTCGGCGGGCGCGGCTCCCTCGCCGAGCCGGTCCAGTCCCGCGCGTACGCCGTCGGGCGACAGGTCCTGGATTCGGCCGTCGTACTCGTGCCTGCCGCCGCTCTCGCGCGCCTGGGACACGATCAGGTCGGCGACGGCACGCAGTCTGGGGTCAAGATCGGTCATGCTGCCGACGCTAGCGCAGGCACTTGGCGGATTTGATGGCGCGCGTCCCTAAAGACCGGAATGCGAGACTGGACCGCATGGCCCTCCAGATCACGACGCTCGCGGAGCGTCCGGAGTTCGCGTCGACGTTGTGGGACATGGACCACACGTGGCAGGAGTTCATGCTCAACGACCCGATCGCCGACCTGTTCTACCCGGTCGCCACCACGACCTACGCCGACTACGTGCTCGTCGCCGACGACGACGCCGAGCCCGGCCGGCTGGTGGCGCGGGCGTGCATGATCCCCTTCGTCGCGGGCGGGTCCGAGCTGCCCGACGACGGCTGGGACGGCGTGATCCGGTCGGGCCGGGAGCGCGGCGCCCGCCCCGACGCCGTCTCCGCCCTGGAGATCACCGTGCGGCGCGACCTGCAGGGCACGGGGCTGAGCTCGAAGATGCTGGCGGCGATGCGCCGCCACGCCGCCGGCCAGGGCTTCGCCGAGCTCGCCGCACCGGTCAGGCCCAACCTCAAGCACCGCGAGCCCCACACCCCCATGAGTGAGTACGCCTTCCGCACCCGCCCCGACGGCCTCCCCCATGACGCCTGGTTGCGGGTGCACGTACGGGCCGGCGGGAAGATCGTCAAGGTGGCGCCACGGTCGATGGTGATCGCGGGCACGCTCGCCGAGTGGCGGAAGTGGACCGGCCTGCCGTTCGACCGTACGGGGGACGTCGAGGTGCCCGGGGCGCTCACTCCCGTGCACTGCGACGTCGAGCACGACCACGCCGTCTACGTGGAGCCGAACGTCTGGGTGAGCCATCCGCTGGCCTGACCCGGCTCAGGGCAGGCGCGTCCGCTCCCCCGGCGCGAGCAGCTGCAGCAGGTCGCCGTGCCCCGCGAACGCCCGCTCCACCGTGTCCCTGCCCTGGGTGAAGTGTGCCCAGTGCTCGAAGTGCAGCGGCACCACGTGCCGCGCCCCGAGAATCCCTGCGGCCGTGACCGCGTCGGCGCTGGGCAGCGTCAGGTAGCCGTCGACCAGCGGTGTCCTGGCACCGCCCGCGAACAACACCGCGACGTCCACGGGGCCGGCGCGGCGGGCGATCTCGCGTACGACGTCGAGCGAGGCGTTGTCGCCGCTGACGTAGACGGTCAAGCCCTCCCCTTCGAGCACGAACCCGGTCACCTCGCCCACCAGGTGCTCGCTGCCGTCGGGGCCGTGCTGCGCCGGGACCCCGGTCACCTTCACGGCCCCGACCTCGACGGACGTCCAGTTGGGCAGGGCCCGCACCGGCGCGCCCACGCGCTCGGCCGCCGAGCCGGTGGAGAGCACCAGCGGCGCGGAGGCCAGGAAGGCGCGGCCGGCGTGGTCCAGGTTGTCGGGATGCTGGTCGTGCGAGAGCAGCACGGCGTCCACGGGCCCGGCCGCGTCGGCGCCGAAGGCGGGCCCCGCGGTCTTCGTGAGCGCGCGGTCGCCGATCGGGTAGTCGCCGGGCGGATCGAACGTGGGATCGGTCAACAGGCGCACCCCGCCGATCTCGATGACCGCCGTCGGCCCTCCGGCGTAACGAATCTCCATGGCCGTCACCTACCCGCGGGCCAGCCCGTTGACGATCCGCCACATCGACCGTTGGCAGAGCGCGCGGAAGTCGTCCTCGTCCATCCCCATCCTGCCGTTCAAATACTGCTGCACCAGGCCCTGCGCGCACGACGTGACGGCCAGCGTGACCTCCAGCACGTCGTCCTCGCGCAGCAGCCCCGTGCGCATGCCCTCCTCGACGAGCTCCGTGAGCACGGTGAACGGCGGCCCCTGCCCGCCGCGGAAGTCCTCGGGGAAGCGGCGCGCACCCGTCCACGCGTCGAGGATCAGGAACTGGAACAGGTGCCGGTCGCCGAGCGCGAAGTCGAGGAAGTCGTCGAGCGCCGCCGAGATGCGTTCCCCGAGGTCCCCCGGGGAGGAGCGCCGCCGCCACTGCGCGGCCAGCTCGCTCGCGCTCCGGTTGGCGACGGCCCGCAGCAGCGCCTCCCGGTTGGGATAGTGCCGGTAGATGGCCATGGCGGTGATGCCCGCGGCGTCGCCGACGCGCCGCATGCTGACCGCGGCGGAGCCCTCTTCGACGAGGATGCGCCGCGCGACGGCCACGATGCGCTCGGCCGTACCCGGATCTGCCACGTTTACAGCGTATACCCAGCACGGCGACGGCACGTGCCGGGATGAAGAAGATTCGGTATCGCTACTGACAGGTAATTTTTGTTGATGCGCGGCATGGGGACACAATCCTTCCATGGCATCCATCGCGCCGCTACGACCCGGAGACCCGCCACAGCTGGGCGGCCTGGAGCTGGCCGGCCGGCTGGGCGAGGGCGGCCAGGGCGTCGTCTATCTCGCCCACGACCCGTCGGGCGCCCGCGTGGCCGTCAAATGGATGCGTTCCGACCTGGCGGGCGACCAGGTGAGCGTCGAGCGGTTCCTGCGCGAGGTCGAGGTGGCCCAGCAGGTCGCGCCCTTCTGCACCGCCGCCGTACTCGGCACCGGCGTCGAGCAGCACCGCCCCTACATCGTCAGCGAGTTCATCGAAGGGCCCTCACTCCACCAGGTCGTGACGGAGCAGGGGCCGCGCTCGGGGTCCGTCCTGCACCGGCTGGCCATCGGCACCGCCACCGCCCTGGCCGCCATCCACCAGGCCGGCATCGTCCACCGCGACTTCAAGCCGGCCAACGTGATCATCGGCGCCGACGGCCCCAGGGTGATCGACTTCGGCATCGCGCGGGCGCTCAACGCCACCTCGACGATCAGCGGCACGGTCGTGGGCACGCCCGCGTACATGGCGCCCGAGCAGATCATGGGCCACACCGTCGGGCCGGCCGCCGACCTGTTCTCATGGGCCAGCTCGATGGTCTTCGCCGCCTCGGCCCGGGCTCCGTTCGGCAGCGACACGATGCCCGCGGTGATCAACCGCGTGCTCAACCAGCACCCCGACCTCGGCATGCTCGACGACCAGCTGCGCGACGTGGTGACCGCGTGCCTGGCCAAGGACCCCGCGCAGCGGCCCACCGCCGAGCAGGTGATCATGCGGCTGCTGCAACGCCCCTCGCCCAACGCCGGCATCCTGGCCGAGGCCGCCGCCCAGGCCGCGCCGCAGGCGCCCTTCGGCGCGCACCCGGCACAACCGTCGGGGCCGCCCGGCCCGCACGCCTCCACGATCCCGCCGCCGTACCCGCCAGAGCCCTGGCCGCGGCACGGGCAGATCACCCACCACCAGTACGCCCCGGAACAGCGGCGCCGGAACAGGACCCCGCTGATCGTCGGCGTCACGGTGGGGCTCGCCCTGCTCATGCTCGCCGGCGTGGTCGTGACCATCCAGGTCAACCAGGCCTCCGTCGCCGAGCCGTCCCGCACCCGGGCCTCCGAGCCGTCGCGGACCACCGCGACGCGCGGCCCCTCGCCGGGAGCCACACGGGCCGGCGTGCCGCCCACCGGCACGCGGACCCGGCTGCCCGGCGGAGAGATCTACCTGTACGAGCACCCCGACGACGCCGTCTTCCTGACCTCCTACGAGATCGAGGACGAGAAGAAGGACGACTGGATCGACTACGCCAGGACCTCCCTGCACGGCTCGTTCACGAAGTACGCCGCCAACTGGGAGTCGATGGTCTCGCCCGACGGCCGCTACCTCGCCCACCGAGGCAGGAGCTACAGCTCCGACGACTACGACTTCATCGTCATCACCGACCAGGACTCCGGAAAGCGCACCACGATCAAGACCGTGAAGGACCCGCTGATCAGCACCATCAGGGCCTGGTCGAAAGACGGCGGCCGCATCCTGCTGAACATCGAGAAGAAGAGCGGCGACGACTGGCTCCACCTGGGCTACACCATCATCGACGTGGCCACGGAGAAGGCCACCACCATCGACGTTGCCGACACCTCGATCCGCGAGACCGCCTTCGGCTTCGACGGCGCGGACGAGGGCACCGTCAACGTCTATGGTGACGAGAAGAACCAGGGCCTGCGCTTCTTCGACGCCGCCGGCAAGGCCACCCGCTCATTCCCCGGCATCGGCACGATGTCGGCGGGCACGCAGGACATCTTCTCGCCCTCGGGCGGCGCTTTCGTCACCAACTGCCCCAACGGCGGCGACGGCGACCACTGCATCTGGGACTCCGAGTCGGGCGAGCGGCTGCGCAAGTTCTCCTCCGACTGCGACAAGGTGCTCGGCTTCTACGACGAGAAGCACCTCTACTGCTGGGAGCAGGACAACGACGACAACGACCAGGTGCAGGTGATCGACTTCAGCGGGAAACTGCTGCGCAAGCTGCTGGAAGTGCCCGACGACCTCAACTTCAGCCCGGCGTTCACCATCAATCCGGACAGAGTTTCCTGAACCATCCCGCCCGCTGAGCCGTGATGGAGGGCATGAAGACGCTGATCCGTACGGCCGTGACCGCCACGGCCCTGGCGACCGTGGCAACCGCCTGCGCCTCCGCGCCGGAGGTGGCGCCGCCCGGCAGGACGAGCCTCGGCGCCGTCCGCCTGGTGGCCTACTCCGGATGCGACGACCTGCTGGCGGGGCTGCGCGAGAAGGCCGTCCAGAACGTCGGCCCGTACGGCTTCGGCAACGTCATGCCCATGACCGCCAGGGCGGAGGCCAAGGCCGACACGGCCGGCGCCCCCGAACACTCCACGACCAACGTGCACGAGGCGGGGGTGGACGAGCCCGACCTGGTCAAGACCGACGGCGACCGGGTCGTCACGGTCACGGACGGCACGCTGCGGATCATCGACGCCGCCACGAGGAAGGTCACCGAGTCGCTCGACCTGACCGACGGCGACGAACCCGGGGTCCCCTCCGACCTGCTGATCTCCGGGGACCGGGCGCTGGTCATGCTGCGCGGCGGCGGCGCCACCTACCGCTCGTTCGGGCCGCCGCGCGACACGCGGTACGTGCTGGTCGATCTGGCCGGCGAGCCCAGGGTACTGAGCACGATCGAGCCGCAGGGCACGTACGTCGACGCGAGGATGGTCGGCTCGACGGTCAGGCTCGTCACCCGCAGCCAGCCGGACATCACGTTCCCTCAGGTCAGATCGGTCATCCCGGACGCCGAGCGGGTCAAGCGCAACCAGGAGGTCGTACGCAAGGCGCCGGCCGAGGCCTGGCTGCCCCAGGTCAAGATCACCGACGCGTCGGGGTCGGTCGGGAAGAGTTCGGTCGCGTGCGACCGGGTCAGCCACCCCGCCGACTACACCGGCACCTCGATGCTGACCGTGCACACCATCGACCTGGCCCAGGGCGTCACCGCCGCGGGCACCGACCCGATCGCCCTGGCGGCCGACGGCGACATCGTGTACGGCACGGGCGGCAGCCTCTACGTGGCCAGCAACCCGCGCTGGTGGGGCATGCCGTTCCGCCCGCTGCCGGACGCCCCCACCACCAGACCGGGCACCCCCACCGGC
>NZ_JAAAHR010000115.1:0-31393 GCF_009908215.1 Nonomuraea sp. K271
TCCAGCACCCCACCCGTGGCGAACTGGTGGAACACGAACGACCAGCCGATCCGCTCGGTCTCGGTGACGTAGCCGGTCTCCTTGACGAAGGTGGCGAACTGCGCGTTGGTGACGCACACCGGATCGATCAGGAACGGGTCGAGCCGCACCTCGCGCACCGGCCCCTCGCCGTCCTCGGGCCGCCCGTCGGGGTCGTCGCCGCCCATCAGGAACGTCCCGCCCGGGATACGAACCATGCCGCGCGGCACCGTCCGCCGCCCGGTGATCTTCACGGCCTCCTGAACGGGCCCTGAGGTGGCGTTTCTGCTCGGACCGCAGCAAGCGTTCACAGATCCCCCCAACGTGTGGTGACACCAAGGAAGGGTAGTGCCTGAGCGTGCCTGCCACGACGCCTGCCACGACGCCTGCCACGACGCCTGCCACGACGCCTGCCACGACGCCTGCCACGACGCCTGCCACGACGCCTGCCACGACGCCCGCCACGACGCCTGCCACGACAGGGCGGTTCCGCTCCCCGGGACCGTCCGGCACCGGCCGCCCGCCCTCTTCCACGCGCGTCAGCGCCGGGCCGCGTGTCGTCGCCGAAGCCGCAGGACGGTAGCGTTTCGCCATGCGACTCGGCGTGCTGGACATCGGCTCGAACACAGTCCACTTACTGGTCGTCGACGCCCACCGCGGCGCCCGGCCCATGCCCGCCTACTCCCACAAGGTCGAGCTGCGCCTGTCCGAGCATCTCGGCGACGACAACCGGCTGGCCGGCGAGGGCATCGAGCGGCTGGGCGCCTTCGTGGAGGAGGCCGTCGCCCTCGCCGAGGACAAGGGGGTCGAGGACCTCGTGGCCTTCGCCACCTCCGCCGTGCGCGAGGCCGCCAACGGCGAGGAGGTGCTCGCCGGGATCGACCGGCGCTGCGGCGTGGACATCACCGTGCTGTCCGGGCGCGACGAGGCCAGGCTGACGTTCCTCGCCGTGCGGCGGTGGTTCGGGTGGTCGTCGGGGCGGCTGCTGGCCTTCGACATAGGGGGCGGTTCGCTGGAGATCGCCGCCGGCGTCGACGAGGAGCCCGACGTGGCCGTGTCGCTGCCGCTGGGCGCCGGGCGGCTGACGCGCGACTGGTTCACCGGCGACCCGCCCTCCGCCGACGAGGTGCGCAAGCTGCGCAAGCACGTACGCGCCGAGATCGCCCGCACCGTCGGCGACGTCGTGCGATACGGCGCGGCCGACCGCGCGGTGGCCACCTCCAAGACCTTCAAGCAGCTGGCCAGGATCGCCGGCGCGGCGCCCTCCAGCGAGGGCCCCTACGTCGCGCGCTCGTTGTCGCGCGAGGACATGGCCGACTGGGCGGCCAAGCTCACCACGATGGAGGCCGCCGAGCGGGCCCGGCTGTCCGGCGTGTCCGAGGGCCGGGCGGCGCAACTGGCGGCGGGCGCGCTGGTCGCCGACGCGGCCATGGACCTGTTCGAGGTGGATCGGCTCGACGTGTGCCCGTGGGCGCTGCGCGAGGGCGTCATTCTGCGCCGCCTCGACCTCCTGCCCGGCCGCCTCGACCAGGCGCACGCCCTGGCGGGCGAAGAGACCGGGCAAGAGGGCGAGTGAAGCGGGCCGGGTAAGAGCGTTCTATCCGAAGATCTGGCATGAACCGCTGGTAGGCGGGCATCTTCTGCCGAATGGTGGAAGTCCTCGGCGCGATCGGCTCCCTGACGGTCGTCGTCCTCCTCATCGTCATGGCCGTGCTGCTCGTCGCGGTGATCGCCATGATCACCTTCGTGACGATGGCCGCCGTGATGCTGAACTGGCGCGGGATGCGCAGACGGCTGGGCCGCGGGGACGCGGGACTGGAGCTGAAGCTGAGCGGCAGCGCCGTACCGGCGCGGCGGCGGGCCGAGCTGAGCGGGGGCACGCCCCGGGTGCGCCGCCGGTTCCGCCTCGGCGCCCGCCCTGCCGAACGCGGTCATCCGCACCGCGTACGCCTGCGCGACCGCAGGCCGGCGGAGCGGCACAGCAAGATCTAGGTGGTCATGAGGTGCGAGCCGGCCGCGCCCGGGGCGTAGCGCAGGCGCTTCTCCAGGCACACCATGGCGCCGTCCTGGCCCTTGTTGGCGAAGCGGATGTCGTCGGCGAGTGCCCGCATGATCTGCAGCCCGCGTCCGTGCTCGGCGCCGGGGCCGTGGTCGACGATCTTGCGCGGGTCGAAGCCGCCACCGTGGTCGACCACCTGGATGACACACCGCTCGTCATCGACGATGGCGTAGACGCGGTAGTCGTCGCTGGGCGCCGCGTGTTTGATCACGTTGGAGCACGCCTCGGTGAGCATGAGCTCGATGTCGTCGCGGACCTGCGGATCGACGCCGAGCGAGCGCAGCGTGCCGTCCAGCATCTCTCTGATCAGCGGGACGCTCGCCGCATCGCGGGGCAACCGAAGCGCTATCGTGGTCTCCACCGCGCCTCCTCCCTTGTCGATGCGTGTCATCCCACTGCCCCTGATCGCGCGCACCAATCGTCCCTTTAGGCGTTATAAGTCCGGGTGATCAGGGCTCGATGAGCCGCATGGCCACCTCGATCGTGGCCTTGTGAATCTCTTCCTCCGACAGTTCGCCCTCCAGGGCCAGCCACTTGCCCGCGTGCAGGCCGAACAGCGCCAGCGAGTGGCTGATGCGCTCGACGGGCGTCGCCTCGGGCCCGCTCATCTCGTGCGTCAGCTCCATCATCCGCTCACGGATCTTGATGAGCGTCGGATGGTCGCGCAGCGCCGTCTGGTTGCGCTCAAGGAACCTCGCCACGCCGAGGTGCCGGGTGCGCCGCAGGTAGTCGGCGTAACGCTCGACCAGCTCCCGGCGCATCTCCGGGGTCTTGGGCCGGCTGCGCGCCCACGCGAGCAGCTCCTCGATGTCGGCCAGCCGGAGATCGACCAGGCTCGCCACGATGTCGTCCTTGGTCTTGAAGTGGTAGTAGAGCGCGGCCTTCGTCACCCCGAGCTCCTCGGCGATCTCCCGGAGGGAGGTCGCCTCGTAACCCTGCTCGGTGAAGAGCCTGAGCGCGATCTCCTGGATCCGGGTTCGCGTGTCTTCCCGCACTTCGCACCTATTTCGACTTGACGGCCGACAAGTAAGTATCTAGCTTATTCTACGCTTGCCGGTCGGCAAGTAAGGAGTGGCACGCAGGGGGTAACAGGTGGCGGAGGCAGTCGGACGGCGCCGCGAGGTCATGGTCGTCCTGCCCGGGCTGATGCTGGCGATGATGCTGGCGATGCTCGACAACATGATCGTGGGCACGGCCATGCCGCGCATCGTGGGGGAGCTGGGCGGGCTGGCCCACCTGTCCTGGGTGGTCACGGCGTACGTGCTGGGCACCACCGTGTCGACGCCGATATGGGGCAAGATCGGCGACCTGTACGGCCGCAAGACCATCTTCATCGTCTCGATCGTCATCTTCATGATCGGTTCGGTGCTCTGCGGCATGGCCGGTTCCGAGGTGCTCGGCGGGCCGGACGACGGCATGGCCGAGCTGATCGCGTTCCGCGCGATCCAGGGCCTGGGGGCCGGCGGCCTGATCGTGAACGTCATGGCGATCATCGGCGACCTCGTGCCGCCCCGCGAGCGCGGCCAGTACCAGGGCATCATGGCCGGCGTCATGTCGCTGGCCATGATCGCGGGCCCGCTGGTCGGCGGCTTCATCACCGACCATCTCGACTGGCGCTGGGCCTTCTACGTGAACCTGCCGATCGGCGCGGTCGCGCTGGTCCTGCTGGTGCTCAGGCTGCATCTGCCCAAGGTGGAGAAGACGCAGGTGCGCATCGACTGGGCGGGCGCGATCCTGCTGTCGGTCAGCATCACCGCGATGGTGCTCATCACCACCTGGGGCGGCAACGAGTACGCGTGGGGCTCCTGGCAGATCCTCGCCCTGGTCGCGCTCGCCGTGGTCACGCTGGCCGCGTTCGTCCTGGTCGAGCGGCGGGCCGTCGAGCCCATCATGCCGCTGCAGCTCTTCCGCGTCCGCAACTTCACCCTGATCTCGGCCATCGGCTTCCTGCTGGGCTTCGCCATGTTCGGCGCGATCAACTTCCTGCCGCTCTTCCAGCAGATGGTGCAGGGCGCCACCGCCACCAACTCCGGACTGCTGCTGCTGCCGATGATGGGCGCCTCCATGGTGGTGTCGCTGTTCGTGGGCAAGGCCATCACCGCCACGGGCAAGTACAAGGTCTACCCCGTGATCGGCGGCGTCGGCATGGCCGTGGGCATGTGGCTGCTGTCCACCATGGACGTCACCACGCCGGCCTGGCTGACCGGCGTCTACATCGCGGTGCTCGGCCTCGGCATGGGGTTCCTCATGCAGACCACGATGCTCATCGCCCAGAACAGCGTCGAGCAGAAGGACCTCGGCGTCTCCAGCAGCACGGCCACGTTCTTCCGGTCGATCGGCGGTTCCTTCGGCGTCTCGCTGTTCGGTGCGCTCTTCAACAGCGCCTTCCTGTCCGAGCTGACCGGCAGGTTCGGACCGCAGGCGGCCGAGCGCATGGCGAGGACCGGCGCCAGGATGGACCCCGGCGCGGTCGCCGCGATGCCCGCCCAGGTCCGCACCGGGCTGCTGGAGTCGCTGGCGGCCTCGATCTCCGGCGTCTTCTGGTGGGCCATCGCGTTCGCCGTGGCCGTGCCGGTGCTGGCGGCCTTCATCCAGGAGATCCCGCTGCGCGGCGCCGCTCCTGCGCAGGCCGCCGCCTCCGACGAGGAGCCCGTCGCCCCGGCGGCCACGTGACCAGCCACTCCTCCTGAACGCAGGTGCCACGGTACCTGGGAGCGTGGCCGGCCGAAAAGGAGAGGCGCCGGGGAGGCGGTTCGCGGACAATTGCCCCATGCACAGCCTCCGCCGTCCACGCGTGGAAGACGCCGCGGCCATGTACGAACTCATCTCCGCCTACGAGACCGCGGTGATCGGGGCGCCGGACATGACGCCTGAGGACGTCGCCGACGAGCTCGTCGAGCCCGGCTTCGACCGCGACAAGGACGGCTGGCTGGCGCAGGACGCCGACGGCAGGCTGCTCGCCTCTGCCTGGGCGTGCAGCAACGGCGACAGCGACCTGGTGGACGTCGACGTGATCATCCGTCCCGACGTCGAGGGCCTGGCGGAGGAGCTCTGGCCGGCCGTCCTCGGACGGGCCCGCGAGCTGGCCGCCGAGCGCGGCCACGGCGGCGCGACCGTTCACCTCGGGGTGCACCGCGCCGACCACGCCAAGCGCGCCATGGCCAGGGAACTGGGTTTCGAGCCCGGCACGAGCTTTCACCGCATGCGCATCGACCACGACGGCCCCGTGGAGCCGCCGGCCCCGCCGCCGGGGCTCACGCTGAGCTCCGGCGCCGACGACGCGGTGCGCCGCGAGGCGCACCGCGTGCAACAGGAGGCCTTCGCCGAGCACTTCGGATTCGTGAAGCTCGACTACGACTTGTGGTACGAACGCAGGCAGGCGCAGACCGCCAACGACTGGAACCAGCTCGCGCTCGCCAGGATCGACGGGTGGGCGGCGGGGGTGGTGATCGGGAGCGACCAGTTCGTGCCCGACCAGGACTGCGGCTATGTGGCCACGCTCGCGGTGTTGCCGGAGTTCCGTAGGCAGGGGCTGGGCCGCTTCCTGCTGCGCCACGCCTTCGCCGCCGACGCCTCGCGCGGCCGCAGGGGCACGATCCTGCACGTCGACAGCAACAACACCACGCCCGCGCCGGGGCTGTACGAGTCGGCGGGCATGCGCCCGGTCATGGCCATCGACGTCTGGCACCGTCGCCTCTGACGTCGGCCCGGCACAGCGGCACACACGGCGGCACACACCTGCCGAGACGTCAGACGCGGTGGCGGGACAGATGGTCCAGCACCGACTGGTTCGCCTCCCACCCGTCGGGGAACTTCACCGGCACCCCCAACTGCACCGGCTCCGCCGACGGGTGCGCGTCGAGGAGTTCGGCGATGCCCGCCCTGGCCACGACCACGCACGCGTGGCGGTGCCGTGAGGCGAGCACGCACAACCGGCCCGACTCCAGGTGGAAGGCCGTCGCGTCCCGGCGCCCCGACAGTGGGTGCAGCACGATCGTCACGTCGTACTCGCGGCCCTGCAGCCGGTTGGCGGTGTCCACGGTGATCTCCGGCGGCACGCCCGCCGCTCGGATGGCGGCCACCTGGTCGCGGTGCGCAGCGCCGACCGCGACGCGGTCCGCCGTCACCGGCCGCTCACCCTGCTCCGAGCTCGCCACCGCGCCCCTCTGCAGCAGCCGCCCGGCCAGCAGCGCCACCGCCTGCACGGCCTCGCCGTCGGTACGCACGGTGTGCCGGTTGGGCAGCTCCAGCAGCGCCCACCCCGACCTGGCCGCCTCCTCCAGCGCCCGGTCGTGCGGCGTGCCCATGCCGCCGGTGGCCAGCTCCAGCCGCCGATCCCCTTCCGACGTGCCCGACCGGAACCCGGTGAACGGGTAGAACGCCCGCGAGACCACCGGCGCGGCCGACGCGGGCAGCCGCCACGACACCGGCAGCCGGTGCACCGGCAGGTCGGGGTTGTGCCGCAACAGCACCGACACCGCGCTCTGCAGCGGATCCCACGACAATCCCGACCAGCGGTCACCGTCGACGATCGAGAACGGGTCGAGCTGCCCGGGATCGCCCACGAACAGCGCCCGCTCGAACAGCCCGGCGATGCGCAGCAGCTTGTCAGAGCGCATCTGGTACGCCTCGTCCACGATCGCCCACGGCCACACCCGGCCGCCGATCCACGCCCATTTGTCCGCCGTGGCGATGACGATGTCGGGATCGTCCAGATCCTGCACCCTCGTGCCCACCCGGACGCCGGGCAGCTCCAGCAGCCGCAGCGGCGGCACGTAGCCGCCGGCCGACAATCTGCCCACCGTCAGACGGGGATGGCCGGCGGAGATCCGCGTCACCAGGTCGTCGACCTGCTCGTTCGTCTGAGCGACGATCATCAGGGGCTCGCCGGTGGCGGCGATGTGCGCGGCGGCCCGTACGACCAGCGTGGACTTGCCCGCGCCCGGCGGCGAGTCGACGACCACGCCCCGGTGGCGGGGCAGGTCGGCGAGGACGTTCCTGATGACCTGCTCCGGGCTGCCGGTCACGACCACTCCTCCTGGGCGTCCTCGTCGTCGGGCACGTACTCCTGCGGCGGACCTCCGTGCGTCCACGGGGTGGCCTCGGCGTCCGGCAGCGCGGGGGAGCCCTGGAATTCGTCCGTCAGCGAGGTGTAGCAGACGCGCTCGCCGATCTCCGGCACGGCGCCGGGCGCGGCGGTCCTGCCACGGCCCATGCCCTTGGTGATCTTTACCGTGACCAGGCCGTCTCCGGCCGACACCAGCTCCGCGCCCTGCCCGCGGCGCTGCGGGGTGCCGAGGGACGCGCCGGGCGCGAGGCGTACGGGATCGTCGGTCTTGATGACCACGATCGGCCGGAGCTTGCGCGAGCGGCCCTCGCCCTCGGTGTTGCCCGGGTCGGTGTCGACCACCTCGCCCGCGAACGCCTCCCCGGTCAGCCGGTATTCGGCCATCACGAGCGGGTCATCATAGGCGCGCTGCACGTCGTAGGCGGCCTGGGCGCGCTCCATGCGGGCCAGCTTGGCCGCGGCGGCGACCGCGCCGTCGCGCCGGGGCTGCGGCGGCGCGCCCTCGGCGATGTGCGCGGCCATGCCGCTGAACGAGCCGCGGTCCTGCTCCCACCGTGACGCCACCCCGGCGCCCGCCTCCAGCCCGGCGAGCAGGTCGATCGCCTGCCACATGAGCCCCCACGTCGGCTCCAGCTGGGTGCGCAGCGCCTCGGTGACCCGCTCGGGCGAGCCGCTTTCCATCGCCGGCGCCAGCACCTCCGCGTCGAACCCCGGGTCCGTCGCCGGCCCGGCCGGCGGCCAGATCAGCGGGTCCTCGGCGTCGTCGCTCGGACCGGTGGCGATCCAGGCGAGCAGCGCCGCCAAATTGGCGTCCTCCAGGCGGCTCTGCCCGCTGGCCCAGTGGCGGCCCAGCTCCTCCGTCATGGCCGGCATCAGCGACGAGCCGGGGTAGGCGGCCCGCTCCCCGAAATAGGTCAGCCACCGCCCCAGCAGCGGCACCGACTCCGGCACCGGATAGGGCCCGTCGGCCCGGCGGAAACGCATCGAACGGCCGAGCAGCCGCACGAAGCCCACGCCCGCCTGGTTGGGGACGACGATCTGCGGCGCGTCGACCGCCCGCTCGTACGGGTCGGCGTTCCTGCGCTCCACCGTCTCCGTCCGGTGCAGGAACCCCTCGACGTACGGCAGCAACACCCCCGCCAGCTCCGCCGCCCAGGCGAAGCGCAGGTCGCGGTTGCGCGGCTGCGTCACCACCAGCAGGCGTGGCCGGTCACGGTCGGTGCCGAGCATCGCCGCCAGCGGCGCGGCCGCCTCACCCGACAGCTTGAGCGGGACGAACACCATCGGCCGAGCCGCCAGATGGCAGTGCCTGACGGTCGCGATGGGCTGCGCGATGCCCTCGTCGAGGGCCCGCAGCCGGGCGAGCGAGGTCAGCAGGCTCACGTGGGGCTCCCGTACGGGCTCACGCCAGGCACTCCCCGCGCAGGCGTTCGGCGTTGCGGAGCAGCCGCGCGATCTCCTCCTGGCCCTCGGCCGGGTCGCGGGTGCCGTCGGCCAGGCCCAGCGCCTCGGTGACGGAGGCGACCCCGCCCAGCTCGTCGCGTACCTGCCGGCCGAGCAGGTCGGAGGCGCCTTCCTGGCGGGCCTCGTCGCGGCAGAAGAAGCACATGTCACACGTGGACAGGCAGTCGGGGGCGTAGCGGGCGGTCGTCCTGCGCAGTGCGTCGGCCAGCTCGGCGACCGACCGGGTGGGCCGTCCGTCCTCGTCCGGCCGCAGGTCGAACGTCAGATCCTCGGGCAGCCCTTCGAGCAGCCGGTCGAGGCTCGTCATCCTGGTGAGCTGGCGGCGCAGCACGGCGAGCTGCCTGCGCACGTCGACCAGCGAGGCGACGGGACGGTTGGCGAAGTTCTCCGGGCAGACCAGCACCACGTCGTGCGAGACCTTGAGCGGGTCGTGGCCCAGCTCCTCCAGCAGCGTGCGCAACGCCAGCACGTAGACGGCGGCCTGGCGGGCGGCCGCCGCCACCGCCGACGGGTCGGCCTGGCCGTCGATCACCGCGAACGACTTGATCTCCACGATGTGAAAGCGGCCGCCGAGCTGGAAGGCCACCACGTCCGGCTCCAGGTAGGCGGTGTGACCGGCGATCTCCAGGCTGAGCAGCGGGTGGTCGTACAGGGTGCCCGCGTCGTGCCCGTCGCGGGCGGCCCGGTCGATCAGCGTCCTGGTGTGGGCGTGGCGCAGGTGGGCGCCGACGTTCTCCACGTCGTGGTAGGCGACCTCGGCGACGGGCAGGCCGAGCAGCTCGCGCAACATCCGCAGCAGTTCCGCGCACCCGTCGGCCTTGACCAGCGCCTCGAACACGTTGCCGCGCGTGATCGCGAACGGTGACTGCCCGAACGGCGCGGGAAACCCCAGGTGGCGGGCGGCTGCGTCCTTGTCGACGCCGGCGCCGTCCATGAGGGCGCGGCGGGCGCAGCCGGGGTTCGCGGCCAGGGCCGCGATGGCGCGGGCGTCGTGCGGCTGCTGCGGAGTGGTGCCCCGCAACGCCTCCAGCCGGTGCGCGTGGTCGCCCTCGCGCTTCAAGCCGCTCACGTGGCGTTCTCCTTCTTGATCGTGCTCAGCGTAGCGGCGCCGAACAGCCTGGCGGTGTCACCGAGCTGCGCCGCGGCGCGTTCGGCCAGCTCAGCGCGATCCCGCGTGTCGCGATCGGCGTGGACGCGCAGCTCCGCGCGCGCTGCCTCGGCCACCCGCCCGGGGTCGGGCGGGCTTAGCGTGCCGTCGGTGGCGCCGGGGATGTTCCTCGCCATCCTGAGAAGTAACCGGTCCGCGCGCTCGTCGTCCGTCTTCTGCTCCGCCACCGCGATGGCGCAGGTCAGGAAGTCGACGCGGGGGCTGAGCGGGCCGACCACGCGCCGCTCCAGCGGCCACGTGCTGAGCGTGAGCAGGCCGCGGGCGGGGGAGAGGCGGTCGGTGAGCGCGGCGCACAGATAGTACGGCCGCCCGAACGGCAACGACCTGAACGAGCGCTCCTCGTCCCTGCGCAGGCAGGTGAGCCGGCTGCTGCTGATCGTGCCGCCGAAGAACGCGGTGCTGACGGCCACGATCAGCCGCGGCTGGGCGGCCGCCCCCAGCAGCCGCAGCCCCTGGTGCACCTGCTCGCGCACGGTGACCAGGCGCGGTGGCTCCTCCTTGGCGGGCTGCTCGCCGCTCACCAGGGCGTCCCAGGCGCGTTCGGCGCTGCGCAGCTCGGCCCGCAGGACGCGGGCCTGTGCGCCGTCCCTGGCGCGCATCGCCGTGCGTACGCCCGCCCGCAGCTCGTCGATCCGCCGCTCGAGATCGTCCAGCCGGTCACTCATGGCGCGACTGTATCAACCATCCCAGCATTTTCCAGTAAATCGGCGAGATTCAACTCATTATGAGATCTACACCGTAAAGGAGCCCGGCTTCCCGCAGGCCCGCCGCCGCCCGCCGGCCCCGGCCAGCGAAACGTCTTCGCAGGTCAGCATGGCTATGCTGGCGGAGTTCAGGCCATTCGCAACATGGACGGTAGAGGACATGGCCGCAACGCAACGCAACCTGCTGCCGCGCCGGCTGAACGGGGCCGGCGTTCTCGACGTGGCCTCCCGCTATCTGCCCTCCGACCTGTACGAAGGGGTCGGCGGCGACTGGTTCGACACGATCCCGCTGCCCGACGGCCGCATCGCGCTGGTCGTGGGCGACGTGACCGGGCACGGCATCTACGCCGCCGCCGGCATGGGACGCATGCGCACGGCCGTGCGCACGCTGACGTACGAGGGGTTGCCGCCGCACGAGCTGCTGGCGCACCTCGACCATCTCGTCGTCCGGCTGGCCGAGGAGGAGGACCATGGCGGCGCGCCGACCGACCCCACGGGCGCCACCTGCCTGTATGCGCTCTACGACCCGGCCACCCGCCGCTGCGTCATGGCCGCTGCCGGGCACCCGCCGCCCGCCCTCCTGCACCCGTCGGGGGAGGTGAGCTTCCCCCGCCTGCTCAGCGGCACCCCGATCGGCGTGGGGCTGGCCTCGTTCGAGTCCCTGGAACTGGAGCTGGACCGGGGCACCGTGCTCGCCCTCTACACCGACGGCCTGATCGAGACCCGCGGGAGCGACCTGGAGGCGGGCATGCGGCGGCTCGGGGCCGCGCTGGCTCGCGCCCCTCGGACGCTGGACGACCTGTGCGCCTCGGTGATCGGCTCGATCGTGGGCGACGGCCCCGCCGAGGACGACGTCGCCCTGCTGGTGGCCCGGACCCGCTGACAGGGCCAGGGCGCCGCCGTCAGCGGGCCACCGCGACGGCGCAGGCCGTGGATCAGGCACGGGCACTCGCGTCGATCTACGCCGTAAAGGCGCCTGCCCGGGTCAATCCGGGAGAGAGGCCCTGACCCAGGTACGGTCGCGGGTCAGGAAACGGTCGAACCTCAGGCCCTCGGCGGCCAGCTCAGCCGACAGCTCCTCGTCGGTGAAGCGCCTGGACGAGAACGACTGCGTCCACACCTTGTCCCCGCCGTAGGTGTAGCTCATGGTCGCGTGGAAGATGCCGGGGGACACCTCCTCGACGGCCGTCAAGGTGATCGTGACGTCGCCGTCCTGGCGTCCCTGGCCCACGTGCCACCGGTCGTGCGCCTCGGCCGGCATCCACTGCAGGAGCACCGCGCCACCGGGCTTGACGTGGCGCGCACACGTGGCCAGGAAGCCGCGCCTGACCGCGTCGTCCACGGTGTTCGCCATCTGGGAGGCCAGCATGACCGTGTCGAAGCGCCGGTCGAGGCACAGGTCCTGCACCTGGCCGAGCACCGTGCGCGCGCCGCTCACGCGGGCCAGCATCTCGGCCGACTCGTCGACGGCCACCACCTCGAAGCCCTGCTCGACGAGTGGATGCGTGACGCGGCCGACGCCCGCTCCCAACTCCAGGACGGTGCCGCCGGGCGGGGTGACCTGCGCGACGATCGCCGGCTCGCCGTAGGGCCTGAGCGCGCTGTAGAAGTCGACAGGGGATCCGTCGGGGGTGATGGGGCCGGGGCCCGTGCCTGAGTTGCGCATGCCCCCGAAACTAACTCGCGGATGAGGCGTCGGGCCAGGGGAACGTCGCCCCGCCCTCCCGCGTGAGGCGCCCTCGTCCCGACCAGCGGCCGGTACGGACACCTGGCGCACCCCGCTCCGGCGCTTCCTGCGCCGGGGCAAAATGCTCGCGATGTGGCGATCGACGATCCGCTAGGGTGGCTTCCCCTTTCGCGAAAGAAGTCGGTATGTCGCACGTCTATATGGTTTTGTCCGCGGTGGTGGATCACCCCTATCCGCTGATCCGAGGTGGCGGGTTGTTCCTGATCGGCGTGGGCGCCGGATTCCTGCTGAGCTGGATCTTCCGTACGTACTGGCTGCAGTTCCTGATCGGCGGCTTCGCCGCCGGGTTCGTCGGCAGCGGCCTGAGCGCGCTGCTGCCCAGCCTCGGCTCGCCGTCGTTCGCCCACATCGCCGGGCTCGTCGGGTCGTTCATGCTCGAAGCCGGGCTGATCTACCTCGTGCTCACCAAGACCAAGGGTGCCGACGACCGCACGGTCCTGCTGTGGATCCTGTTCGTGGTGGGCGTGCACTTCGTTCCGATGGGCCTGGCCCACGGCCCGCTGATCACCCTGCTCGGCCTGCTCACCCTGGCCAACGCGGCCGCCGGGCTGCGGCTCAAGGCCGCCCCGCTGCCGGTGTTCGGCGTCATCGACGCGCTGCTGAAGCTCGGCTTCGGCGCGGTGATGCTGCTCGGCTACCCGGCGCTGACCTTCGCCTGAGCCGGTCCACCGCCACAGGGCCCGGCAGGACCGACGCCCGTGCCCCGCGCCGGCCATGCGGGCCACCCGGCGGCCGGCACTTCCACGAATCGCCGCACGCCGCTGAGCTGGCCCGATAGGGTTTCCGGCGGGTACAGCGCGATCACAGGGGCGGGAAACGGCGGGAGGGCGGGGCGGCACGTGAACCACGGGACCCGGCTGGCGATGGGAGCCGTGGCCGGACTGACCGCGCTCATCCCCGTCTACTACCTGACCGAGGCGGCCGCCAGGGCCCTGCGCGCGGGCGTCGCCACCTTCGGCCCAGCGCCGTACGGCCTGGCCTACCTAGGCGCGGTGGCCGCCATCGTCACCGTGCTGGCCGCCTGGCCGCCGGCGGCGCTGTGCTGCGGTGTGCCACTGGCGTCGGCGGGCCTGCTGTTCGCGCTCGACCTGGACGCCGCGCTCGGCGCCGCCGGCCGGCTGCCCTGGGCCGGCTCGGGCGGGCTGCCGTGGGCGCGGCCGGACGGTGTGCCGTGGGCGCAGCCGGGCGAGCCACCCGGCACGCTGGCCGGGACGACCGGCCTCTACCTGCTCATCGGGGCGCTGCTGGTGCTCTCGGCGCTGCCGCCCGTACGGGTGCGATCTAAGCTGGGAGGGTGAGCGGGCGTGATCCGGATCGGCGCAGGACGCTGCTCGACGCGGCCGACCGGGTCATCACGAGGGAAGGCCCCGAGGTGTCGATGGCGGCCATCGCCGCCGAGGCGGGCGTCACCAAACCCATCCTCTACCGCCACTTCGGCGACAAGAGCGGTCTCTACCAGGCGCTGGCCGACCGCCACGTGCGCACGGTCATCGGCCGGCTGCGGCCCTGGCTCGCCGCTCCCGGCATCGACCCGCGCGGCCGGGCGAGAGCCGCCATCAGCGTCTACCTCGACCTGGTCTCCGCCAACTTCAACCTCTACCGGTTCCTGTTCGACCGGGCCGGGGCCGAGGACACCGCGCTCCGCTCCCGCATGACCTCCCTGGTGCGCGGCCTGGGGGAGGAGCTGGGCGGTGTGCTGGCCGCCGAGGGTGTGGTGGCCGACCCGGTGCGGGCGCAGGTGCTCGGGCACGCTTTCGTCGGCATGGTGCAGACGACCGGCGACTGGTGGCTGGAGCATCCGGAGGTGGACCGTACACAGGTGGTCGAGGGGCTGGTGGACGTGATCGCCGCCGCGCTCTCCGGCGCCCGAGCTCCGCACACCGTGGGAGGCGCCTGACCGGCGCCGCTCAGGCGCGGGACGCGCGTGCGCGCATCATCTGGAGCAGGTCCCATTCGTTCTCGCACACCCGCCGCCCGATCGCGGCCAGCTCGACCGACCGCGCGCCGCCGCGCAGGTGGCGCATGGTCTGCATGACGCAGATGACACCCCACTTGAGCACGCCGAACGTCTCCCACCAGCGCAGCGCCTCGCGGTCCACCGGTACGCCGCCCGCCCGCTCGTACGCGTCGATCAGGTCGTCGTAGTGCCCGAACCCGCCCACCGGCAGCGGCGAGCCGAACCGCCACGACTTCACGCACAACCAGCCGAGGTCCTCCAGCGGGTCGCCGGCGTGGGCGAGCTCCCAGTCCAGTACCGCCCTGATCCCCTCGGGGCCGACGATCAGGTTGCCGTTGCGGAAGTCGCCGTGCACGACGCTCACTGGCGAGGCGGGCGGACGGTCGGCCGCCAGCCGGCGCAACGCCAGCTCGAACACCGGGTGCGGCTCGCCGAGCCGGTCGAGCAGGTCGCGCCAGCTCGGCAGCGGGTCGCCCGGCTCCTCACGCGGCGCGCTGGAGAGCGGCATGCGGTGGACGGCCGCCAGCGCCCGCCCGCACTGGGCGGCCAGGCGGGGCCTGGCCGTGGCGTAGGCGTCGTCGCGCAGGATCCTGCGCGGGATCGTCTCGCCGGGCACCCGGGTCATGAGCAGGTACGACGCGCCGCAGGCGACGATCTCCGGCACCGGCACGCCCGCGTCCGCCGCGGCCCGCATCAGCCTCGCCTCGGACTCCAGGTCACCGCCGAACCCCTCATCCTGGAGGGCCGTGCCGGGCGAGCCGAGCCGCAGGACCAGCTCGTGCCGGCCGCCGCCCGGGTCGGTGACGTCCAGGGCCCATGTCTCCCTTGAGGCGCCGCCCGGCAGCCTGACGCTGGACGTGACGCGCGTGCCCGGGCCGAACGCCTCGGCGGCGATGGTGTGCGGGTCGTTCACCGGAGACCGAACTCCCAGGTGCCGCCTGCCGCGTACGTGCCCAGGACGCGGCGGCCCACCGCGTCGATGTGCACCTCGTCCGGCCCGTCGTAGATCCGCCCGGCCCGTGCGTGCCGGTACATCCGCTCCAGCGGGGTGTCGGGGGTCAGCCCGGCGGCGCCGTACACCTGGATGGCCCGGTCGATGACGTTGTGCAGCATGCGCGCCCCCACCACCTTGATCGCGCCGATCTCCACCCGCGCCTGCGAACCCGCGTCGATGGCCTCGGCGGCGTCGAGCGTGAGCAGCCTGGCGGCCTGGATCTCGGCGTAGGAGTCGAACACGTGCTGCCGCATGAGCTGCTTGGCGGCCAGCGGCTCGCCGAACGCGCTGCGTTCGTGCATCCTGCGGCACATCAGGTCGAAGGCCCGCTGCGCCTGTCCCAGCCAGCGCATGCAGTGGAAGATCCGGCCTGGGCCGAGCCGCTTCTGCGCGATGACGAACCCCTGCCCGCGCGGCCCGAGCAGGTTGCCGGCGGGTACGCGGACGTCGTCGTAGCGCACCTCGCAGTGAGCGCCGTCGAGCCCGAGCACGGGCGTTTCGCGCACGATCGTGTAGCCCGGGGTGCCGGTCGGCACCAGGATCATGGAGAACGCCAGGTGCGGCGGGGCGTCCTGCTCGGTCCTGCACATCACGGTCGTGTACGCCGCCCGCGACGCTCCCGTGGTGAACCATTTGTGCCCGTTGATGACCCATTCGTCCCCGTCGAGCACGGCGGCCGTCGTGATCTGTGTGGGATCGCTGCTCGACACCGCCGGCTCGGTCATCGCGAAGCTGGGCCAGATGTCGCCGCGCACCAGCGGGTCGAGATAGTGCTCCCGCTGCTCGGGCGAGGCGTGCTCGTGCAGCATCAGGGAGTCCTGCAGGGTGAACGTGCCGAGCGCGAGCTGGCCGTACTCGCTGCGTCCCTGCACCTCGTTGACGTAGACGTAGTCGAGGAACGGCAGTCCGCCGCCGCCGAGCTCGCGCGGGTGGCCGAGCGCCCACAGGCCCTCCTTCCTGGCCTCGGCCCGCAGCTCGTCCAGCGTCCGCGCGGCCTGCGGCCCGCCCGGGTGCAGCACCGGCTCGGCCGGCTCCACCCGCTCGGTCATGAACGCGTGGACGGCGTCGCGGACAGGGCGGACGCGGTCGGGCACGGCGAAGCTCATGCAAGGATCACAACGCCGGACGGCCGCCCCGTCAACAGAGGAAGCAGAGGTCAGGGCAGCCAGCTCACCTTGCCGCGCAGGAAGGCGTACCCGACGAAGGCGACGGCGTCGATCAGCGTGTGCGCCACGATCAGCGGCATCGCCCGCCCCCACCGCTGGTAGAGCCGCCCGAACACCACGCCCATCACCACGTTCCCGACGAACCCCCCGAACCCCTGATACAGGTGGTACGACCCCCGCAGCACCGACGAGACCGCGACGGCCTTCCACGGCGTCCAGCCGGCCTGCCCCAGCCGGTGCAGCAGGTAGCCGGCGACCAGCACCTCCTCCAGCACGCCGTTCTGCGCGGCGGCGAGCAGCAGCACCGGGACCTGCCACCACACCTCGGGCAGCGCGCCGGGCACGACGGTCAGGTTCACCCCCGACGCCCACACCGCGAGGTAGAACGCCAGCCCCGAGCCGCCGATGACGGCCGCCAGCGCCGCCCCCCGCCACAGGTCGCCGCCGGGCCTGCGGAAGTCGGCGCCGATCGTGCGCAGCGACTCGCCCGACCGCACCAGCAGGTACGCCACCAGCCCGACCGGCGCCACCGCGATCGCGATCTGAACCAGCTGCAACGCCAGGTCCAGCCAGGGCCGATCCGGCGCCATCGACCCGACGAGCACGGCCTGCTGACCCTTGAGCTCCTTCGGCGCCGTGAGCGCCCCGATCAGCCGGACGATCGCCACCAGAGCGCTGGCGCCGAGCGAGACCGACAGCACGACGATGACCTCGGCCCTGACGAGACGGGGCCCGAGCACAGGGGCGGGCGCGAGCGGAGACTGTGTGGTCATGGCCGCAGAGTAGCCTCTACATGATCGGACCCGAATAAAGGCCCCATACCTTCTCGGATAAAGGCCCCAGCGCCGGGCCGCATCCCGGGCACCTCCGCGGTGAGCCGGCCGAAACTACGCTGGACGGGTGACCCCTTCCAGCCCGCACGACGTCCCCACGGCGGCGCAGCTCGTCGCCGCCGTCCGCGACTTCCTCCAGACCGACGTGCTCCCGGCCGTGGACGGCAGGACGCGCTACCACGCCCGCGTCGCGATCAACGTGCTCGCCATGGTGCAGCGGGAGATCGAGCTCGGCTCCGGCCAGGCGGGCGAGCACGCGGCCCGGCTGGCCGCCCTCGGCATGGGCGGCGACGCCGCACTGGCCGCCGCCATCCGCGAGGGCCGGGTCGAGGACGGCGAGGAGCTGATCTCGGCGCTCGAGCGGGCCGTGCTGGCGAAGCTGGCGGTGGCCCACCCGGACTACCCGTCGGCCGGCTGACGGCCTGGACCCGTGCCGGCCCGCCCGCGGGAGGCGACGGGCCGGCACGCGCTCGCGTCAGTGGGAGCCGGTCAGGTCCAGGTCCTTGACCTTCGGTTCGCCCTCGTCGGCGAAGTAGTCGTCGCGCGCGGTCGCGTCGTCGCCGTCGGCCACCTTCGCGGCACGGAACAGCAGCGTGCCCAGCGCCGCCACGGCGAGGTTGACGATCAGCGCCAGGAACCCGGCGTAGACCGTCATCCTGGTGTCGAAGCCCAGGTTCGACAGCCCGAACGCCGAGCCGCCGAAGTGCTGCTTGCCGCTGGCCGGGTTGGGGATCAGGTAGAGCATCCACATGCCCGACGCCAGGCCGGCCGCCCAGCCCGCGATCAGACCGCTCCTGTGGAACCAGCGGGTGTAGAGCCCCAGCGCCACCGACGGCAGCGTCTGGAGGATGATCACGCCGCCGATGAGCTGCAGGTCGATGGAGAACTGCGGGTCGAGCAGCAGGATGCACAACACCGCGCCCACCTTGACCACCAGCGACACGATCTTGGAGACCTTGGCCTCCTGGGAGTCGGTGGCGTCCTTGTTGAGGTACTCGCGGTAAATGTTGCGGGTGAACAGGTTCGCCGCCGCGATCGACATGATCGCCGCGGGGACGAGGGCGCCGATGCCGACGGCGGCGTACGCGACGCCCGCGAACCAGTCGGGAAACATCTGGTCGAACAGCACCGGCACGATGGTGTTGGCGTCGGCCTTGCCGTTCTCGCCCACGACCGGCTTGGTGCCCGCCGCGATCGCCATGAACCCGAGCAGCGCGATCAGGCCGAGCACGAAGCTGTAGGCCGGCAGGGCCGACATGTTGCGCTTGATGACGTTGCGGTTCTTGGAGGCGAGCACGCCGGTGAGGCTGTGGGGGTAGAGGAACAGCGCCAGCGCAGAGCCGAACGCGAGCGTCACGTACTGGAGCTGGTTGCCGGCGTTGAGGAGGTAGCCGTCACCCTGCGCGGGCGTGGTGTCGAACTTGGCCTTGGCCGCGTCGAAGACGGAGTCCCAGCCGCCCAGCTGTGCCGGGATGTAGATGACCGCCGCCAGGATCACGATGTAGATCAGCGCGTCCTTGACGAACGCGATCAGCGCGGGCGCGCGCAGCCCCGACTGGTACGTGTACGCCGCCAGGATCGCGAACGCGATGACGATCGGCAGGTGCCCGGTGATGCCCATGGCCTTGAGTACCGCCTCGATGCCCACGAGCTGCAGCGCGATGTACGGCATCGTGGCCACGAGACCGGTGATCGCGACGGCCAGCGCCAGCGTCGGCGAGCCGAACCTGGCCCGTACGAAGTCGGCGGGCGTGACGAACCCGTGCACGTGCGAGACCGACCACATCCGTGCCAGCACCAGGAACACCAGCGGGTAGACGACCACCGTGTACGGCAGCGCGTAGAAGCCCAGGGCGCCGGCGCTGAACACCAGGGCGGGCACCGCCACGAACGTGTAGGCGGTGTAGAGGTCGCCGCCGACGAGGAACCAGGTGATCCACGAGCCGAAGCTGCGCCCGCCGAGGCCCCATTCCTTGAGGCTGGCCAGGTCGTCGGGCCGCCGCCAGCGCGAGGCGACGAACCCCATGCCGCTGACGAGGACGAACAGGAGCGTGAAGACGACCAGCTCGGTCACGTGCCCGCTCATCTGGTCATCCTGTAGACGATCGTGGTGCACGTGACGCCCACCACGATGAAGGCGAGCTGGAGCCAGTAGAAGAGCGGGAAGCCCAGCAGACGGGGCTCGTCGGCGTTGAACAGGAACGTCATCAACGGCAGCGCGATCGGCACGACGAGCAGCCAGTTCCATGGGCTGCGGTCGGTGCGTGGCTGCCCGGGTTCCCCGGTGGTCATCGACCCTCCGATGAATGGATCAGAGCCGCTTGGTGACAGGCTCCTGACGGTTAGTCAGCAGAGGGAGAGTAACTTCGCGGGGTTATGTAACCCAACGTCCCGAATGTTACGGTTTGGCCTAAATATGCGGAGGGTTCCCGGCATCCGAGACGCCGGGCCCGGCAGCGTCACGTCGCCCGTACCGACCCTAGTGACAGGTGCCGGACCGCCGTCAGAGTCGGTCGTCGAGTGGTCAATCGTGTGCGCCGAACGGTTCGCCGAACAAAACATGACATGAGGTGTCCTCTTTTGTCGCGACGATCGGTCGCATGATTGTCGTAGTGGCGGGCGCGACCCGCGGAACGGGACGAGGCATAGCGGTCGAGTTGGGCGCGATCGGGGCGACGGTGTACTGCGCCGCCAGGAGCACCCGCTCCGGGCGCTCGGAGATGGACCGCCCGGAGACCATCGAGGAGACGGCCGAACTGGTGACCGCGGCCGGCGGCACGGGCATCCCGGTCAGGACGGACTTCCTGCGGCCGGAGCAGGTGGCGGAGCTGGCCGGGCGGGTCGAACGCGACCACGGCCGGCTCGACGTGCTGGTCAACGACGTGTGGGGCGCCGACCACCTGTGGGAGTGGGACACGCCCGTCTGGAAGCACGACCTGGACAAGGGACTGCGCCTGCTCAGACTGGCCATCGACACCCACCTCATCAGCGCCAGGCACCTGTTCCCGCTGCTCGTCGCCAACGAGGGCGGGCTGGTGGTGGAGGTCACCGACGGCACCCGGGCCTACAACGAGACCCACTACCGGGAGAACGTCTACTACGACCTGGCCAAGTGGTCGGTGAACCGGCTGGCGTTGGCCTGGTCCACGGAGCTGCGCCCGCACGGCGGCACGGCCGTGGTGGTCACACCGGGTTTCCTGCGCTCGGAGGCGATGCTCGAGCACTACGGCGTCACCGAGGACACCTGGCGGGAGGCGACGATGCAGAGCGAGCACCAGCGCGCCTGGATGGTCTCCGAGACGCCCGCCTACATCGGCAGGGGCGTGGCCGCGCTCGCCCAGGACCCGGACAAGGCGCGCTGGTCGGGCCGGTCGGTGGAGAGCGGCGACCTGGCCGACGCGTACGGCGTCACCGACGTGGACGGCAGCCGCCCCCAGGTGTGGCGCTACATGACCGAGGTCCTCGACAAGGGCGGCGACGCCGGCTGGGAGGCCTACCGCTGACGCTCAGCGGCCATAGAGCCGCGCCATGCGGGCGGCGGCGTCGGCGAGCATCGCGCGCAGCTCGGGCGGGCCGAGCACCTCCGCCTCCGGCCCGAACCGCAGCACCTGCGAGTACGCCACGCGGGTCGACTCCACCGCCAGCCGTACGGTGCCGTCGTCCTGGAGTGAGGCGAGCGCGTCGTCGACCGCGGCCGGGTCGGCGACGTGCCGCAACATCCGCAGCCCGCGCTCGGTCAGCCGCAGCGTGACCACGTCCCTCAGCAGCGAGCGGCTGAACTCCGCCGACCGGCCGGCCCAGAAGCCGGCCAGGTCGAAGCCCGGGTCGCGGTCGAAGGGCTCGGCCAGCTCCGTGACCTCGCCGAACCGGTGCACCCGGAAGATGAGGAACCGGTCCCTGCGCCGGGCGGCCAGGTACCAGGCGCCCGCCTTGAGCACCAGCCCGTACGGCTCCAGCGTGCGGGCGGTGCCCTTGTAGACGGCCCGGACGCGGCGGTCGTTCCACACGGCCCTGGCCAGCGGCCCGAGCGCCGCCGGGGGCGGGTCGCCGCCGGCGAACCAGCCGGGCGCGTCCAGGTGGAAACGCTGCGCCGCGACCTCGGGGGCGTCGCGCAGGGCGGGCGAGAGCGCGGCGGCGGCCTTCAACCGGGCCGTGGCCGCGACGTCCGCCAGCCCCATCTCCCGCAGCGCCCCCGGCACCCCCGACAGGAACAGCGCCTCGGCCTCCGCCCTGTCCAGCCCGGTCAGCCGCGTACGGTAGCCGTCGAGCAGCCGGTAGCCGCCGCCCCGCCCGCGGTCGGCGTAGACGGGCACGCCCGCCTCCGACAGCGCGAGCACGTCGCGGTGCACGGTCCGCTCGGAGACCTCCAGCTCGGCGGCCAGCTCGGCCGCCGTCATCCCGCCCCGGCCCTGCAGGAGCAGGACCAGCGACATCAACCGCGAGGCGCGCACAGCGGCAACACCACGGCGGAGGGACGGTCGGGGGTGTGGAACACCTCGACGTCGGCGGGCACCATCGCGCCGTCCGACGCGAGCGCGTCGCCCGTGCCGGGGTTGCGGGCGATCGTCGGGTACGCTCCGGCCGCCACGTGAACCCTGATCCGGTGCTCGCGCCGGAACCGGTGCGCCATCGGCCACAGGTCCACCTCCACCCGGCGCACGCCGTCCCCGTCGTCCTGGCCGCCGGTCCCGTCTCCCGGGCTGAGGCGGCGCACGCCCTCGCACACGTTGACCGAGCGCCCGTCCGGGTGCACGTCGCACACCCGCACGACGACGTCCACGTACGGGGTGCTCGACCGGACGAACAGCTCCGCGCGGACCGGGCCGATCGTCTCGACGGCCTGCCCGAGCACGGGGGAGCTGTAGACCAGCACGTCGCGGCGCTGCTCCAGCCGCCGCTGGTCGCGGGGCCTGGAGTCGCCGAGCAGCACGGGCCCGCCGATCACCGGCGTGGGGTGGCCGGGGTGGTAGCGGAAACGGTCGGGTCCGGCCTCGCGCGGGCCCTCGGCCCCGAGGCCGAACCCGTGCTGCAGGTGCCAGCGCTGCTCCCGCATCCCGGGCACCGGCCAGTCGGAGTGGTCGCGCCACTCCCCGGCCCCCGTCACGTAGATCCGCACCGGGTCGGGGCGCAGCCGTGAGAAGTCGCCGAGCAGGTGCGCGCGGAACCAGGCCGTCGCCTCGATCAGCGTGGGACGTCCGTGCCGGGCGTCGATGTGGTACCACGGCCCGATCGTCAGGTAGGGCCGCCGTCCCGCCGCCCGCAGGGCCGCGTAGTCCTTGAGCTGCCAGGGGAGGAAGACGTCGTACCAGCCGCCCAGCATCGTCACCGCCGCGTCCACCTCGCCCACCTTGGGGGAGAAGTCGCGTTTGTCCCAGTAGGGGACGTGGGGGTCCGCGTGGTGCGTGATCAGGTCCTGGTAGAAGCGGAGCGGCCGGCCGGCCGAGACCACGTCCAGCTCGGCCACCGGCCGGCCCGACAGGACCGCCCTGCGGGTGAGCCGGGGCGCGGTCAGCACCGAGGCGCCGCCGAAGCGCCGCGACAGGCCGTCGGTGAGCGTCGTCCAGCTCAGCGCCGACTCCAGCGCGAACGCGCCGCCCACGTACGCGGCGTCACGGAACTGCGAGGCGGTGATCTGCAGGGCCATGGCCTTCAGCTCCGGCCCGGCGTAGGGCGCGATCGCCCACTGCGTGTAGCCCAGATAGGAGGGGCCGAACATGGCGAACGAGCCGCCGTACCAGGGCTGTTCGCGCAGCCACGCCACGGTGGCCAGCCCGTCGTCGTGCTCGTCGCCGAGCGGGTCGAGCGAGCCGCCGGAGCCGAAGCCGCCCCTGCAGCTCTGGATGACGACGTGGAAGCCCTGCCGGGCGAAACCACGGCCGTAGACCAGGCCGAGCCAGCCGCGCCGGCCGTACGGCGAGCGCATCAGGATGACCGGGGCCCGCCCGCCCGAGGCCGGGGCGTAGTGATCGGCCAGCAGCGTCACGCCGTCCAGCATCGGCACGGGAACATCACGCTGGAGCCGCACACGTCTCATGCACTTACCACTAACAGAAGCCGCCCCGGAGGCGGTATTCGGGGTGGAGCGCCCGCCCCGCCCCCTGCGGCTCAGGGGCGGGGCGGGCGTATGTGGCACCCGGGCGCTACTCCTTGTCCGGGCGCTCCGAGACGCGCACGGCGTTGACGAGGGTCGTACCCTCCCGCGTCGCGAAACGCACATTGAGCTGGCCGTCGGTGACCTTCACCGTGTACTGCCTGGACACGGCCGTGTACGTGCCCGCCTCCAGGGCCAGGTCGAGCGCCGGGATCGCGAGCTGCCCCTCGACGAGCACGTCGAAGACCCGCCGGCCCATCTTCATGTTGCCGAGCTCGGCGAAGTCCAGCTCGACGGTGTACGTCCCCGCCGGCACGCCGTCGAAGCGGTACTCCAGCATGCCCTCCCTCGCCGTCCTGAACAGCGACTGGTCGCCGGTGCCCCGGATGGTCCTGGACGTGCTGCGCGTGCGGCTGTGGTCGGCGACGTAGCCGTGGCCGCCCCTGACGTACTTCCTGTCAGGCGTCCAGACGTCACCGGCGTCGTCGGTCATGTTCCTGGAACCGCCCACGTCGACGGCCACCTGGTGCTTGGGCACCACGACCGTCACCGCGATCTCGATGGCCGGCTGGCGGCCGCTGGCCGACTTCACCAGCAGCGTCCCCTCGCGTACGGCGCCGGCGGCGACGCCGTCGCTGGACACCGTCACCTCCAGCCTCACCGACTTGCCCGTGGCCAGCCGGCCCTCCGACGGCGTCACGGTGAACCACTCGCCGCCCGTCACCGTGTACGGCGTGGGCGAGCCCAGGTTCGTCAGCTCCAGCGTCCTGGTGCGCGTGGCGTCGGAGGGCAGCACGACGGTCAGCTCCGCCGCCGACGCGCTCACGCGTCCCGTGACCAGCGCCGTGTCGATCGCCGTCACCACCGTGGGCGCGACCGTCACGGGCTGCGTGAACGTGCCGTAGTGCTCCTTGGACACCTCGACCTCGTAGTCGCCCGCCAGCACCTGGCCGTAGAACCGGCCGTCCTCGCCGGTGGTGAACGTGGCCACTTCGCCCACCTTCACCGTCGCCCCGGCCAGCGGGTCGCCGTCGTTGGCGTCGGTGACCGCCCCCATGACCAGGCCGTGCCTGCCGGCCGTGAGGGCCACGCTCTGGCCTGCGGCCAGCACCGCCTCGTTGTGGGAGTAGAGCAGCGCGTCGTCGCCCGCCGCGTTCTCCACGCCGATGGTGGCGCTGTTGCCCTGCTCGCGCTCGCTGTCGATGTCCTTGTACCGGAAGCCGATAGAGCCGTTCTCGCCCAGCAGCGCCGCGAACGACAACCGCTGCGCCGTGTCGTTGTAGAAGGTGACGTTGCGCCATTCGATGACGAACGTACGGTTCGGCGCCGTGCCCGTCACCGCCGTGTAGACACCGCCCTCCGCGTCCACCCTGAGGTCGTCCCAGTACGGGTAGACCGCGTTGTTCGGGGTGCCCGACGCCGGCAGGGTGCCGTTGCCGGCGGCGGTCACCCGGTCGGCGGCGAAGGTGGCGAACCCGTTCGTGGCGATCCAGGCCTTGGTGTGGCCGGTGCCGTAGAAGGGCACCGCGAACGGCAGGGTCACCTGCTCGGCCTCGTCGTCACCGGTCAGCGCCAGCTTCTCGGTGCCCGCCACGTACTCCTGCGCGCCGACCGCGCAGGTGTAGCCGAAGGTGTCGCCGCGCAGCGGGAGCTCGACGTCCTCGACCACGTCTCCCGCCACCGTCACCTCGGCCGTCGCGCCGCTGGAGCAGCGGGAGGCGGGGGTCACGGCCAGCTCGTAGTCGCCGTGCGGCAGCGTCATGCTGTAGCGGCCCGACGCGTCGGTCACCGCGCTCACCGGCGTGCCGGTGGCCGTCACCGTCGCGCCGGCCTCCGGCTCGCCCGCCGTGGTGACCGTCCCTGACACCGTGCCCGACGCCTTCTGAGTCATGGTCACGTCCGCGGTCGCCGTCGCCCCGGCGGTGATCGTCACGGTGACGGTGGCCGTGTCGTAGCCGAACTTCCCGGCGCTGAGCTCGTACTCGCCGGGCAGCAGGCGGGGGATGGCGTAAGCGCCGTCCTCGCCGGTGGTCACGCTCCTGGTCAGCGGCCCGGTCACCGTGACCGTCACCCCGGGCACCGGCTCGCCGCCCGCGGTGACCGCGCCCTGGAGGCCGCCGACCTCCTCGGCCGGCGCGGCCTGCACGGCGGCGAAGGTGTCGAGCCTGCCCTCGCCCCACACGTTGTTGTCGGCCGCCGTGCCGCCGCAGGTGGTGTCGTCGACGTCCACGGCGGTGGTGTCCAGCAGCGGCCGGGTGGCCTCCACGTCACCGGCCAGGGCGGGGGCCGCCGACCAGATCAGCGCCACCGTGGCCGCCACGTGCGGGGAGGCCATCGACGTGCCGGTGGAGGTGCCGTAGCCGTTGCCGGGCGTCGAGGAGCGCACGTTGACGGCGGGTGCGGCGATGTTCGGCTTGATCTCGCCGTTCTCGCCGGCGCCCTTGCTGGAGTTGCGGTACAGCGCGTTGTCGATGTCGAAGCCGCCCGCGCTGTAGCTCATCACGTACTGGCCGGGGGAGCCGGAGGTCGTGCAGCCGGGCCCCTCGTTGCCGTTGGCGAAGGCCGGGAAGATGCCGGCCGCGATCCACGCCTCGACGACCGGCTTGTACCACGGGTCGAACCCGTCGCCGCCCCAGGAGTTGTTGACGATGTCGGGCGCCAGGTCGGGGCGCGGGTTCTCACCGTTCATGTCGGTGGGCGCGAGCATCCACTGGCCGGAGGCCAGCAGTGACGCGTCGCTGCAGAAGTTGGACTCGCAGCCCTTGGCCGCGATCCACCGGGCGCCCGGCGCGACGCCGATGCCGTTGGCGCCGACCATGGTCCCCATGGTGTGGGTGCCGTGGCCGTTGTTGTCGCACGGTGCGGGCGACGGGCAGACGCCGGCCGGGTCGAACCAGTTGTAGTCATGGCTGTACGAGCCGTCCGTGTTCGTACCCCGGTAGCTCGCGACCAGTTCGGGGTGGTCGAACTGGGCGCCGGAGTCGATGTGGGCGATGACGATGCCCTCGCCCCGGTTGCCCAGCTCGTTCCAGACGCGAGGGGCGTTGACCCGGTCGATGTTCCACTCGACCGCGTTCACCCTGGCCTCGGCCTTGCCGGGCGTCGGCTTGGGGATCGCGACGGTGCGTGCCGGGTCGATGCGGTCGACCTCGGGCAGTTTGGCGATCTCCGCCGCCAGCTTCTCGTCCGCGGTGACCCGCACCGCGTTGACGATCCAGTACGGGGTGTACTCGGCGCGCTGGGAGTCCAATAACCTGCGTAAGCCCGCCTGGGAGGCGGTCGCTCGTTCGGTCTTGGCCTTGTAGACCTGCTCGGCCTTGGCGTCCTTGGTCTTGGCCCGGCGGGCGCCGCTCAGATCGGCGGATCCCTTCATCCGGACCCAGAAGGTGGCTTTGTCGTTCTGCGTCAGCTGCGCCTGGACGACAGTGTCGATCTTGTCCGGGTCGATCTTGCCCGGGTCGGGCGCCGCCTCGGCCGCCTGGGGGATGAGGAGGCCGACGGCGGTGATGATCCCGGTGAGGATCGCACGCCAGCGGGGGGTGTGGGGCACGCGCTCTCCTTAGGACAAGGGAGGTGATCTTTACGCCTCTGGGGAGAAGAGTGAAGAGATCTTGTCCGGAAAGCAATACTTGTCATGAAATGTTACTTTGCGATAAGAAATGTAATCTGGTCAGCTGAAATATCGCGGCAGGAACCACCTGCACGGCCCGGTCCGTTCCGGGTCTTCGCGCAGGTGAAGGGGCCGTCGCCGCGCCCCGCTGTCGCGCCCGGCAAGGCACCGCCGGGCGGCCGGCTCCTGTGACCGAGGTCTGCACGCGCGTCGCCGGCGCCGCGACCGGCAGGGCGAACGCCCGCCCCCCTGTGGCCGGGCAGGGCCGCCGCTCATGAGCCGGGTGCGCCGTGGTGACCTCCTCGCTCGGTGACCTCGCCGACCCTCCGTGGTGACCCCGGCGGGTCGCGTTGCGCGATCATGGTCGGGCGGCTAACCTGTCCCCATGCGAAATCACACCCAGCTCCAGTGGTGGCGCCGCTTCTAGGCGGCGCGTGTTTCGCATTCCTCAGAAGACGGCCGCCCCGGATGGCGGCCTTTCTCGTGTCCGCCCCCGGGGGCTCATCATGTTGACGTGATAAGGGGCAGCAAGTGGAGACGAGCGGATATACCACCGCGGGGGGCATCGTCGTCGAGCGCGAGACGCGCGAAGTGGACGAGGCGCTGCTCGAAGAGATCGTGACGGCCCTCGGCGACAGACGCGGGGGCGCCTTCTCCTCGGGCATGGACTATCCGGGCCGCTACAGCCGCTGGGCGTTCGGCTACGTCGATCCCTGCCTCGAACTGGTCGCCAAGGGCCGCAACATCGCGGCCATCGCGCTCAACGAGCGCGGCAGGGTCGTGCTGCCCGTCGTCGCCTCCTGCCTGCTGGCCGCGGGCAAGCCCGTCGCCGAGCCCACGTCCGACCGCGTCGAGGTGCACGTGGCCGACTCGGAGGACCTCCTGCCGGAGGAACTGCGCAGCCGCCGGCCCACCGTGTTCACCGCGATCCGCGAGGTCATCGCCGCCTTCAAGGGCGACGACCCCCACCTCGGCCTCTACGGCGCCTTCGGCTACGACCTGGCCTTCCAGTTCGAGCCGATCCGGCAGGAGCTCGTCCGCCCCGACGACCAGCGCGACCTCGTGCTGCACCTGCCCGACCGGCTCGTCGTGATCGACCGGCAGCGCGAGACCAGCCTCGAGTTCCGTTACGAGTTCACCGTAGACGGAGCCACCACCCGCGGCCTCGACAGGACCGGCGACACCGCGCCCCAGGTCGCCCCCTCCCAGGTGCCGCCCGACCCGGAGAAGGGCGCATACGCCGAGGTCGTGGCCGCCGCCAAGGAGAAGTTCAAGCGCGGCGACCTGTTCGAGGTGGTGCCCGGCCAGGTCTTCCACGCCCCCTGCTCCGACCCGTCCGCCTTCTACCGCGGTCTGCGTCACAGCAACCCCGCCCCGTACGAGTTCATCATCAGCCTCGGCGAGGGCGAGCACCTCGTCGGCGCCTCGCCCGAGATGTACGTCAGGGTGAACGGCGACCGCGTCGAGACCTGCCCCATCTCCGGCACCATCGCCCGCGGCAGCAACCCTGTCGAGGACGCCGAGGCCATCCGCACCCTCCTGTCCAGTGTCAAGGAGGAGTCGGAGCTGACCATGTGCACCGACGTCGACCGCAACGACAAGTCGCGCATCTGCCTGCCCGGCACGGTCAAGGTCATCGGCCGCCGCCAGATCGAGCTCTACTCCCGCCTGATCCACACCGTCGACCACATCGAGGGCCGGCTGCGCCCCGAGTTCGACGCGCTCGACGCCTTCCTGACCCACATGTGGGCCGTCACGGTCACCGGCGCCCCCAAGACGTGGGCCATGCAGTTCATCGAGGACCACGAGGCCACCACCCGCCGGTGGTACGGCGGCGCCATCGGCGTCATCGGCTTCGACGGCTCCATGAACACCGGCCTGACCCTGCGTACCGCCCAGATCAAGAACGGCGTGGCCACCGTGCGGGCCGGCGCCACGCTGCTGTTCGACTCCGACCCCGAAGCCGAGGAGCGCGAGACCGAGCTGAAGGCCAGCGCGCTGCTCGGCGCCCTGGCCGCGGTCGGCAGGACCGGCACGGAGGCCGCCGCCGAGAGCAGGGAGCAGCCCGGCCAGGGCATGCAGGTGCTGCTCGTCGACCACGAGGACTCCTTCGTCAACACCCTGGCCGACTATTTCCGCCAGGAGGGCGCCGCCGTGACGACGCTGCGCCACGGCTTCCCGTCCCACATGCTCGACGAGATCGCCCCCGACCTGGTGGTGCTCTCGCCCGGCCCCGGCTGGCCGACCGACTTCGGCATGTCGGCGCTGCTCGACCAGGTCTACGCCCGCGACCTTCCGGTCTTCGGCGTCTGCCTCGGCCTGCAGGCCATGGTCGAGCACGCCGGCGGCACGCTGGAACTGCTCGACTACCCCGAGCACGGCAAGCGTGGCCGGGTCGCCCGGCTCGGGGACAGCGCGCTGCTGGAGGGGCTGCCCGCCGAGTTCACCGCGGCCCGCTACCACTCGCTGCACGCCAAGCGGCCCGGCGTCGTCGGTTTCACCCCGACCGCGCTCACGCCCGACGGCAACGTCATGGCCGTTGAGGACACCGAGCGGCGGCGCTTCGCCGTGCAGTTCCACCCCGAGTCGATCCTGACGCAGGAGGCCGGCGCGGGCGCGAAGGTCATCGCCAACGTGCTGCGTCTCTGCCGTAGGTAAAACGCCCGCGGGAGCGTGCGGGGCTCCCCTAGAGTTCCCGCATGCTCCCCGCAGACCTGCCCGGCACGGTGCGCGACGCGCTGCTCGCCCCGCTCGTCGACCACCACTGTCACGGGGTGCGGCGAGACGACCTGACGAGAGCCGAGTTCGAGCTGCTCATCAACGAGGGGGGCAGCCCGGCGCCCCCCGGCACCACCCACTTCGACACGCCGTTCGGCGCGGCGGTGCGCCGCTGGTGCGCGCCGCTGCTCGATCTTGAGCCGCACGCGCCGCCCGCCGTCTACCTCGCCCGCCGCGCCGAACTGGGCGCGGGCGAGGTCAACAGGCGGTTCCTGGCGGCGTCAGGCGTGGTGGCCTTCCTGGTGGACACGGAACCGGCCGGCGCCTGGGAGGAGGGCGAACTGCTGTCGGCCACCGAGATGGGCCGCCACGGCGGCGCCGCGGCCGACGAGCTCGTACGGATCGAGGCCGTCGAGCGCGACGTGGCCGAGACGGCGCAGATCTCCGTCGACTACCTCGACGACCTCGGCGAGGAGCTGACCGCCAGGGCCGCCAGGGCGGTCGGGTTCACCACGGTCATCGGGTCGCTCCACGGCCTCGACTTCGACCCGTCCCGGCCCAGCAGGGGCTCGGTGATCGCGGCGGTCAACCGGCGCCTGTCGGAGCCCAAGGAGCCGCTGACCGACCCCGTCCTGCTGCGCCACCTGCTGTGGATCGCGATCGACGTGGCCAGGGAGCGGGGGCTGCCCGTGCAGTTCCACACCGGCTTCGGCGGCTCGGGGCCCGACCTGCACCGCAGCGACCCGGCCAGGCTGAGCGCCCTGGTCAGGGCCTTGCAGCCGGCGTCCGTACCGGTGGTCCTGCTGCACTGCTACCCGTTCCACCGCCAGGCCGCCTACCTGGCGGGCCTCTACCCGCACGTCTACGTGGACGTCGGGCTCGCGCTCCCGCACACCGCCGCCGCCTCGGCGAGGGTCGTGGAGGAGCTGCTGGAGCTGGCGCCGTTCCACAAGCAGGTGTTCGGCTCCGGCTGCCACGCCGTGGCCGAGACGGGCTACCTGGGCGCGCTGTCCTACCGGCGGGCGATGGGCGCGGCGCTGCGGGCCAGGCTCGGTTCGGAGGAGTGGAGCGTCGCGGACGCGGCCAGGGTCGCCCACATGATCGGCTCGGGCAACGCCCGCCGGATCTACCGGCTGTGACGTGGGGCTTCGGGGGGAGGCGCCGAGACCGTCAGGTTCTCCCTACGGCCCTCGGTCAACCGGACGTCCGCGATCACGCGTGCCGGCGGCGCCCGTCCCTGGGCGGCCGCGCCAGAGCCGTGCCTCGACGACATTCCCGCTGAGCAGTTCGGCGCTCACCTCGACTTCCCCTCCCGCGGCGCGGGCACGCTCGGCGGCGACCGCCACCGTCCCCTCGCAGTGCTTCCTGGTGTCGAAGCCGGCGGCCTCCCGGTGAGTTCTCCCTCACGCCATGCTTCCGGATCGGGCATCCGTGCACGTCGACGGCCGGCCACCCGAGGCCGGCCGCTACGAATGGGCGCACGTTAAACGCCGGGTTCGAGAGGGTAGAGCTGGACATGTCCGTGGCGTTGTCGGCGACGTCGGACACGGGGAACGTTCGGGGGCACGATGCAAGCGTTCGTGATGAAGGAGATCGGGCAGGTCGGTTTGGTGGGCAAGCCGGTTCCGCGGCCTGGTCCCCTGGATGCCGTCGTACGGACGACTGCGGCGAGATGGAGCGTGCTTTCGAGGTCTCGGACAAGAAGCTCGATGACGTGGTGAAAGTGCTGATCACGTTTGCGTGACGGTAGCTGATCAGCGTCCGGTGACGGGTAGCGGTGGCGGGTAGCGGTGGCG
>NZ_JAAAHR010000116.1:0-31143 GCF_009908215.1 Nonomuraea sp. K271
GACCCCGCCGTCGCGGCCAAGGCCCGCGAGAAGATCAGCAAGGCGGGCAGGAAATTCGACGAGGGCCACATCGACCCCGCGATCAACCACGTCGCCGGCGTCTACCGCGACCTGCTGCGCGCGCAGGAGAAAGGCCGCATGGCACCAGGGGGGCCTTTGGCCGAGTTCATGGGGGAGTGGCGCCTGCCGGGCCGCTGACCGCCGCGACAGGGCGGGTGATCGCGATGTGAGGGGCGAAACGCCGTACATTGGCCCAATGACCTTCGACCACGCCGCCCGCCGGGAGCGGCTCGCCGGGCTGCTGCCCGCCCACGAGGTCCAAACCCTGCTCGTCACCTCGCCCGAGAACGTCCGCTACCTGACCGGGCTGGCCAGCTCCAACGCGGCCGTGCTCGTCAGGGCCGACGGGTCGGCGCTGCTGGCCACCGACAACCGCTACATCGACGTGGCACGCGACCTCGACGTGCCGGCGGTCGAGGCGTCCGACGTGGCGGGAGCGCTGGCGGCGCCGGGGACCGGCATCGAGGCGGCGAGCATGAGCGTGGCCACCTACCGCCGGCTGGGCGAGGGGCTGGTCCCGCTCGGGCCGGTGGTGGAGGTGTTGCGGACGGTCAAGGACGACGCCGAGCTGGCGTTCCTGCGTACCGCATGCGAGTTCACCGACGAGGCCTTCGCCGACGTGGCGGAGCGGATCGCCCCCGGAATGACCGAGCGCGACCTGGCCCGCCTGCTCGAGAACCGCATGACCGAGCTGGGCGCCGACAGGCCCGCGTTCGACACGATCGTGGCCGCCGGCGAGAACGGCGCGATCCCGCACCACGCCCCCACCACCCGGGAGCTGCGCGCCGGTGACCTGGTCACCATGGACTTCGGCGCCCGCTACCGCGGCTACCACGCCGACATGACGCGCACGGTCAGCCTGGGCCCGCCCGCCGGCTGGCAGCGCGAGCTGTACGACCTGGTCGCCGAGGCGCAGCGGGCGGGCCGTCACGCGGTCGTCCCCGGAGCGCCGGTGGGCGACGTGGACGCCGCCGCCCGGTCCGTGATCGCCGGCGCGGGTCACGCCGAGCACTTCAGGCACGGTCTGGGGCACGGAGTCGGGCTCCAGATCCACGAGGAGCCGTTCCTGGGTCCCTCTCGGACCGGTAGACTAGAGGATCGAGTTCCGATCACCGTCGAGCCTGGGGTCTACCTTCCGGGCCGGGGCGGCGTTCGCATTGAGGACACGCTGGTGACACGCGAGGGCGGGCCGGAACTTTTCACCAGGACCACCAAGGAGCTGCTCGTCCTTTAGAGCGGCCACACGCGGGAGAGAACGAGTGGCGACGACCAACGACCTGAAGAACGGCATGGTGCTGAGGCTCGACGGCGGGGAGCTCTGGGCCGTCGTGGAATTCCAGCACGTCAAGCCGGGCAAGGGCGGCGCGTTCGTGCGCACCAAACTCAAGAACGTCCTGTCGGGCAAGGTTCTCGACAAGACGTTCAACGCCGGCGTCAAGGTCGAGGTGGCCAACGTCGACAAGCGCGAGATGCAGTTCTCCTACAAGGACGGCGACGAGTTCGTGTTCATGGACACCGAGACCTACGACATGGTCAACGTGCCCAGCGCGACGGTCGGCACCGCGGCCAGCTACATGCTGGAGAACACCCTGGCCACGGTGGCCTTCAACGAGGGCTCCGCGCTCTACGTCGATCTGCCCGCGGCCGTCGAGCTGACCATCTCGGAGACCGAGCCCGGCCTGCAGGGCGACCGCTCCACCGGCGGCACCAAGCCCGCCACGCTGGAGACCGGCGCCGAGATCAAGGTTCCGCTGTTCATCACCACCGGGGAGAAGGTCAAGGTCGACACCCGCAGCGGCGAATACCTCGGCCGGGCCTGAGGTGTCGGCACGCGGCAAAGCACGCAGGCGGGCACTCGACATCCTTTTCGAGGCCGAGTTGCGCGACGAGGATCCGCTGAAGATCCTTGCCGAGCGGGTGGAGCGGCAGGAGCCTCCGGTCAACGAATACACCTCGGCCCTCGTCGAGGGCGTCGCGCGGCACAACGAGCGCATCGACGAGCTCATCACGACCTACGCCGAGGGATGGACCCTCGACCGCATGCCGGTGGTCGACCGCAATCTGCTGCGCGGCGGCACGTACGAACTGCTGTGGATGCCCGACGTGCCCGAGGGCGTGGTCATCAGCGAGTGGGTGCACCTGGCGGGGGAGCTCTCGACCGACGAGTCCCCCCAGTTCGTCAACGGCCTGCTGGCCCGCTTCAAGCAACTCAAGCCAAGCCTCACCCTTTAGACACCCTTTTTCCCGCCGTCATGGCCGCGAGTTCGGGGTACGTTCCAACCACGGCGGCTCCCGTACGACATGTGCGGGCCTGTCCGGCACGCGGGACAAGGGCGCGTCACCAGCCGCGACGCGCCCTTCTTCCTGCTGTCCGGCTAAGGTGCGCACCATGGTGACGGAAGAGGACGTGCGCGGGCTCGCGCTGGCGCTGCCCGCGACGACCGAGAAGACCATGTACGGCACGCCCGCCTTCTACGTGCGCGGCAAGTGGTTCGCCCGGATGAGGGAAGAGGGCGACGTGCTCGTCCTCCCGGTGTCCGCCGAGGAGGAGAAGGCCGGGCTCATCGCGGCCGAGCCGGCCACGTTCTTCGCCACCCCGCACTACGACGGGCATGCGATCGTGCTCGTGCGGTTGGGGGCGGTGGACGCCGGGGAGCTGCGCGAACTGCTGACCGAGGCGTGGCGGTTGCGGGCGCCGAGGCGGCTGGCGGCCGAGCTCGACGACCACGCCTGACCGTGCCGTCCCGCACGGCCACCACGCGCCCGGCCGGCGGAATGGCCACCGCGCCCGGCCGTGCGTGAGTCCGGACACCGACCGTGACAGGGCGCGCGGCGCCCGGGACCGGCGCAGCGGGTCGCACTACGGGGGAGCGGGCGATCGCGCGCACCGCGTAGGCTGGGCCCATCCGCGGAGGAGCCGTTCGCGAAGTGCGCGTTCGCCAGGGCGCCGGTCGCGAGGGAAAGGGAGGCGAGCCGACGTTGCGTGCTGAAGGCGTCACGAGGACCCCGGCGGTGCGGACCGCCGTCGTCTGGGACGCGTTGCGTTCCGTGCTGGCGGAGCGGGCCGCGTCCACCGGGCGCGAGCGGCTCGGCATCGTCGACGCGGGCGGCGGCACCGGCGGGTTCGCCGTGCCCCTGGCGGCGCTCGGCCATGACGTCACCGTGGTCGACCCGAGCCCCGACTCGCTGGCCGCGCTCGAACGCCGCGCCAAGGAGCAGGGCGTGGGCGTGCGCGCGCTGCAGGGGGACGCCGCCGACCTGGGCGAGCTGCTCAGCCGCGACAGCGCCGACCTGGTGCTCTGCCACAGCGTGCTGGAATACGTCGAAGATCCGATCAGCGCGCTGACCGCCGTCGCGGGTCTGCTGCGCAGGGGCGGGGCCGTGAGCGTGCTGGCCGCCAACCCGGTCGCCAGCGCGATCCACCGGGCGCTCGCCGGTCAGTTCGACGAGGCCAGGTCGGTGCTCGACGACCCGAAGGGGAGCTGGGGCGAGCGCGATCCCACGCCCCGGCGCTTCGCCGCCGCCACGCTGGTCGAACTGCTGGGCGCCACCGGGTTCTCCATCGGCGCCGTCCACGGTGTGCGGGTCTTCGCCGACCTGGTGCCGAGCAGGCTCGTCGACGGCGAGCCCGGCGCCGCGGACGCGCTCGTGGCGCTCGAGCAGGCGGCCGCGACCCACCCGGTGCTGAGAGACATCGCCACCCAGCTGCACGTGCTCGGCCACAGGTCCTGATCCCCGCCGACCGGCACTGGCGCGGCGGAGATCGCGCCTTACCAGCGTAAGGAAGGAAAGATCGATGCCAGCCCCCCTCGGTGTAGAACGCCCGTTCGGATAGACTCGGCGCGTGTCTCGCAAGCAGATCACCGGCATCGGCCCCGCTCCGCGGACCGGGGTCGATGACAGCGGCTGCCCGATCCTCCATGTCGACATGGACGCCTTCTACGCCAGCGTCGAGCTGCTCGGGCGGCCCGAGCTGCGCGGCCGGCCGGTGATCGTCGGCTCTCCCGCGGGGCGCGGCGTCGTGCTCAGCGCCACCTACGAGGCCAGGGCCTACGGAGTGCACTCGGCGATGCCGATGAGCAGGGCCCGCCGGCTGTGCCCTCGCGCCACGGTCATCCCGCCCAGCCACGGCAAATACTCCGAGGTCTCCAAGGGCGTCATGGAGATCTTCCACGCGATCACCCCGCTGGTCGAGCCGATCGCCTCGGATGAGGCGTTCCTCGACGTCGGGGGAGCCAGGCGCAGGCTCGGCCCGCCCGCGGCCGTCGCCGCCATGATCAGGGAGCAGGTCCTCGACCGCTACGGCATCACCTGCTCCGTCGGCGTGGCCGCGAGTAAATTCGTGGCAAAGCTCGCCTCCAAGCAGTGCAAGCCCGACGGGCTGCTGGTGGTGCCCGCCGGTGAGGTGGTCGAGTTCCTTCATCCGCTGCCCGTGTCGGCGCTCTGGGGGGTGGGGGAGCGCACCGAGCAGGCGCTGGTGCGGCTCGGCATCCGCACGGTCGGAGATCTGGCCAGGGTGCCGTCCAGCACCCTGCAGCGGGAGCTGGGGCAGGCCGTGGGCGGCCATCTCGCGGCGCTGGCCTGGGGGCGTGACGAACGCCCGGTGACCGCCCACGTGCCCGACAAGAGCATCGGCAACGAGGAGACGTTCGCGGCCGACGTGGACGATCCCGAGGTGATCAAGCGGGAGTTGCTGCGCCTGTCGGAGCGGGTGGCCGCCCGGATGCGTAAGGGCGGACACGTGGGAAGAACGGTAAGTGTGAAGCTCCGCCGCGCCGATTTCAGCACGATCAACCGCTCGCGCACTCTTCGCGAGCCCACCGATGTGGCGCAGGTCATCTACGCCACCGCGTGCGAGCTGTTCGACGTGGCCGGCCTCGAACGTGTGAGGTTGCGCCTGGTGGGCGTGCGGATGGAGAGCCTGCGACCGGCCGGCGAAGCGGTGCGCCAGCTCACGCTGGGTGAGCGGGAGACCGGCTGGCGTGAGGCCGAACAGGCCATGGACAAGGCGATCCGGAGATTCGGTCCCGACGCGGTACTCCCAGCATCGCTCGTACGTGGCAAGCTTGATGAAATAGAGACATGACGTTCGATGTCCAGATTTAGGGGGACGTCAGTGTCCCAGTTTTGGGGGAAGGAGGACGAGATGGGTCACAATGGAGCCATGACGTCACCTCCGGTTTGGTCTGCGTTGGACGTTTGCTTTCGCCTGCGTCTACAGCCTCGTATCCTGGGGATGACCGACCGCGAGGTTCGGACACCCCGTGTCGTCCGTTGCCGTCTTCCCCGTCCTGGGGCCGTCCTTGGGAGGCGCCGTGCCGCTCTCTGAGCACGAGCAGCGCTTGCTCGACCAGATCGAGCAGGCCCTCTACGCCGAGGACCCGAAGTGGGCCAACACCGTACGGATCAGTGACCCGCGCAGCCATTACAAGCGACGCCTGGTCAAAGCCTCCATCGGCTTTGCCCTCGGCGTCGTCATCATGATGGTCGGCGTGGTCGTCAGTGGCAGTGCCCTGATCCCGCTCGGCGTCGGCGGTTTCGTGGTCATGCTCGCCGCGTGTTTGTGGGGCTTGTCCAGCTGGAAACGTATGAATGGGTTCGGTGACTCGCCCCCGGCCGCCCCCGGTGGCGGCACGGCCGCACCTCGGGGCAAGCAGCCCCGCAGAGGCAACCGTGGCACCTTCATGGAGCGTATGGAAGAGCGCTGGCGCCGTCGCCACGACGAGCGCTGACGCGCCGGAAAGCGTGCGGCCGCTCCCCTGACCAGGGGAGCGGCCGCACGTTCGGTCATGTGGTCATGATCCCTTGGGCGCCGCCGTCCGCCGCAGCCTGATGTTCTCCAGCAGGTCGAACCCGTCGAGCAGGCCCTCACCCATGCGCCACAGCCGGCGCAGCGTCGACGGGGGCAGCAGCACCGCCCTGATCCGCCTGCCGCGCGACACCGTGGCCGCCAGGGCCTGCCGCACTTGGCGCAGGTCCTTGCTCATGGGCGCGATCCGGCCGGGGTCCCTGGCGTACATCGCGCGCTCGATCGCCGACGCGATGGCCGAGACGGCCGCCGCGGAGTCCGCGTCGAACTCGTACTGCTGGGTCAGCCGCCGGGCCAGTGCCCGCGGCGTCTCGCTGCCCTCGCGGGCCATCCCGTAGTCGTACAGCACGTCGTCCAGCTCCGCCCAGACGGCCGCCACCCAGGGGACGGCGTTCCCGCCGCCCTTCCCCGGTGTCTTCCCCGGCGGCGCCGGCGTCGCTGACGGCCGCGGCGCCTTCTCCCTCAGGGCGCGCACGCGCCTGCTCCGCGCGACCAGCCGCACCCCCGCGGGGATCAGCAGGAGCACCAGCAGCGCGCCCGCGCCGATGCCGATCTGGCCGATCAGCGGCATCGAGTCGTCCGGCGGCAGCCCGCCGGTCGCGGCCTGGGCCTCGCGGTCCAGCTGCCGCTCGTTGCGCCGGGCCTGCGGGTCCTGCGGCTCGTCGGCCGGGGAGCCGCTCTCTTCCGTCGACGGCGTCGACTCCTCGGCCGTGTCGGTGCTCGGCCTGGGCAGCGAGTACGGAGGCACACGCGCGCTGCCCTGGCCGACCGACCCCGACGGGGTCGGCTCGAACGGCAGCCAGCCCACGCCCTCGAAGTACAGCTCGGGCCAGGAATGCGAGTCGTTGGTGCCGACCGTCCACCGGTCGCCGATCTTCATGCCGCCCGTGTAGCCGATCGCCACCCGCGACGGGATGCCCACGAGCCTGGCCAGCACCGCCATGGACGCGGCGAACTGCTCGCAGTAGCCCGCCCGGTCACGCAGCAGGAAGTCCCGCAGCGCCGAGTTGCTGTGCCCCCGCGTGCGCAGGTTGTAGGTGAAACCGCCGTCCGTGGTGAAGAAGCGCTGCAGCTTCACCGCCGCCTCGTACGTGGTCGAGGCGCTACGGGTGACCCGCTCGGCCAGCGCGGCGATCTCGGGCGGCAGGTTGTCCGGCAGCGCCAGGTACCGGTCGTCGACCCTCGGCTGCTCCCCGTCGAGCGAGTCGAGCAGGTCCGGCGTCGGCTCCGGCTCGCTCGACGCCACGTCGTACTCCAGACCGGCGGCCTCGTCACGGGTGGAGAAGACCATGAGCGTGTCGACGTCGGCCCGCCAGTCGCCGTCCACCCGGATCTGCCGGGCCGGGTACGGCAGCGGCAGGAACGACAGCCGGGAGACCTCGTCGCTGATGCGGATGTTCGTGACCACCTTGTTGACCTTCGGCTTCTGGCTGAGCCCGGGAGGGTCGGGCAGCGGACCGTTGTCCGTCCGGTTCTGCGGCGCTCCCTTCGGCTCGGTCATGCCGAACTGCTGGCCGTCGAACCGGTCGAGCGAGTAGATCCGCAGGTATCGGGCCTGGTCGTCGTTGTTGCTGTAGGTGAGGACCTCCCGCCGCTCGGGCAGCTCCAGCTGGCCCTTCAGATTCGCGACCGGGTCGGCGATGCTGATCGAGTTGCCCCGCCCCGACCCGTTGCCGCCCACGCCGAAGGTGAAGAACGACACCGGCTCCATCGCCGGCAGCGCGGCCGGCACCAGCACGGCCAGCGCGATGGCGGCGAACCCGATGCGCTTGCCGGACAGGCGCAGGCCACTCGTGTCGGCCGTGGAAGGGGCGCCGTCATGCGGCTGCACGGCACGGGTGGTGCGCCGCACGAGCACAGCCCGGCCCCAGTGCCCCACCCGCTCGCGCCCGTCGGCGATGAGCAGGCTGAGGAACCCCAGCGCGGCGAGGATGAAGGCGGGCCAGCTGATCGGGTCGGCCAGGATCGTGGCCGGCACCGTGGCCAGGGCCAGCAGCGGCAGCCCGGCCAGCGCCGCCCGCCGCAGCCGCGCGGCCAGCAGGTCCACGGTGATCGCGATCAGCGCCACGCCGCCCGTGGTCAGCAGCGTGATGCCGGCGGTCTCCGGCACGGGTGCGGCGAAGCGCTGGATGTCGGCCCAGCCGACGCCCAGCAGCCGGGCCAGCTCCGCGACCGAGCCCTTCGTCGGCACCACCAGCGCCCACGCCTCGTCCGACGCGAAGGTGACGGTCAGGTAGATCCACGTCGCGGCCAGCGCCACGAGCGGGGCCGCCCACGCGGGCAGCGACAGGCGGCTGGTGAGCAGACCCGCGGCCATCACCGCGAGCACGGCGCCGAGCGACGCCCAGAACCAGTCGCCGCCCTCGAAGAGCGGGTAGAGCAGGATCGCCGCGGTGAACGCGGCCACGCCCGAGGCGGTGGTGAGCCTCATGCCGCACCCCCTGTCAGGCCGGCCGCGAACCTGCCGCGGCTGGCGGCGTCCTGCCAGACGTTGGCGATCGAGGTGCCGGCGGGCAGCCGTACGATGCGCCAGCCGTACCCGGCGAGCACGGTCTGCACCGCCTCGAGGTCCTCGGCCGCCTTCTTGTCGCCGCCGTTCCAGGTCGCCACGTCGAGCAGGACCGCCACACCGGTGATGCCGCTGTGCCTCAGCCTGGCCAGTTCCCTCGCCTCCTCCGCGTCCATCGCGCCGAGCACGGCCACGATCAGCCCGTCGCCGCCGCCCTGCCGCAGGGCGGAGACCCCCATCTCCAGCGAGCGGGCCGGGCTGTGCCGTACCACGGCAAGGGTGTCGAGCAACGACCAGCTCAGGCCCGTGTCGGTCAGGTGCTCGGCACCCTGGTCGGTCACCAGCCGCAGGCCGAGTCCCTCACGGGCGAGGTGCACGCCGATCGAGGCCGCGGCCGAGACCCCCACCTCGAACGAGGAGCGCGGGCCCTCGCCGCGGTGGGCGTGCCTGCGGGTGTCGAGCAGGAGCGCGCCGCGGCTCTGCCACTGCTGCTCCTCCCGGCGCACCATCAGCTCGCCGCGGCGGGCGGTCGAGCGCCAGTGCACCCGCCGCAGGTCGTCGCCCTGCCGGTACTCGCGCGGAGCCACGTCGTCGTCGCCGGCCGCCGCCACGCTCCTCGTACGGCTGTCGCCGCCGCCCGTCCACTCGCCCGACAGCCGTACGTGCGGCAGCGCCGCGACGTGCGGCGTCACCACGAGCGTGTCGCTGATGGTGAACGAGCGGGTCAGCTCCACCAGCCCGAACGGGTCGGTGATGCGGATCGACAGCGGGCCGATCGTGTAGCGGCCGCGCAGGTCGGAGCGCACCCGGTAGTCGATCTCCCGTACGCCCCGCGACTCCACCCGGTCCAGCACGAACCGGGGCCGCACCCCTAGGGCGTAGGGAACGGTGTCCTCGATGAGCAGCAGGCCGGTCGGCAGCCTGGTGACGTTCTCCAGTCGCAAAGTGACGGTGGCCTCGCCGCCCACCTCGGCCCTCGCCGGGTCCAGCCGCCGGGCGCAGCTCAGCCGGTAGCGTGTGCGCGCGGCCACGAGCGCGGCCAGCAGCGGCAGCGCGGTCACCAGCACCCCGATCCTGAACAGGTCGTTCTCGCCCAGGAGCAGGGCCATCAGCAACGCCGCGATCCCCGAGGCGAGAAACGATCGTCCCCTGGAGGTCAGCGCCTGCAGGCCGGCCCTCACGACGCTCGGGACTCGGGCACCGGCACGCGCCTGAGCAGATCGGTCACCACCTGCTCGGGCAGGCGGCGCTGCCCTTGCGCCTCGGTGCTGGGCAGCAGCCGGTGCGCGAGCACGGGAACGGCAAGGTCCTGCACGTCGTCGGGGATGACGTAGTCACGGCCCGCCAGCGCCGCGTGCGCCCGCGCGGCCCGTACGAGCTGCAGTGTGGACCGGGGTGAGGCGCCCAGCCGCAGGTCGGGGGAGTGGCGGGTGGCCACGACCAGGTCGATGGCGTACTTCTTGACCGCCTGCGAGACGTAGACCCCGCGTACGGCCTCGATGAGCGCCCGCACCTCGGCCGTCGTCGCCACCGGCTCGAGCTTGTCGAGCGGCGAGGCGCTGCCGTGCACGTCGAGCATCTCCAGTTCGGCTGTCGGCTCCGGGTAGCCCATCGCGATCCGTACGGAGAAGCGGTCGCGCTGTGCCTCGGGCAGGGGATAGGTGCCCTCCATCTCGATGGGGTTCTGGGTCGCCATCACCATGAACGGCGAGTCCAGCTTGTACGTCACCCCGTCCACCGTCACCTGGTGCTCCTCCATGCATTCCAGCAAGGCGGACTGCGTCTTGGGGGAGGCACGGTTGATCTCGTCGCCCACCACGATGTTGGCGAACACCGGTCCGGGCTTGAACTCGAACTCTCGGGTCTGCTGGTTGTACGCGCTCACCCCGGTGATGTCGCTGGGCAGCAGGTCGGGGGTGAACTGCACACGCCGCACAGGACAGTCGATCGACCGGGCGAGAGCCTTGGCCAGCATGGTCTTGCCGACCCCGGGCACGTCCTCGATGAGGAGGTGCCCCTCGGCGAGCAGGACGGTCAGCGTGAGGCGGACGGCGTCGCTCTTGCCCTCGATCACCGATTCGATGGCCTGCCGAATCCGGTGGGCGGTGGAGACCAGCTCGCCGAGCTGGGGAGGGACGTCATGGGTAACTGCCACCAGGCCTCCATGAGAGAAGTGCGACGGCTGTCCCGTTGGTGCCATTGCGGGAGCCATGCCATTCCTTTTCCATTGTGTGTACGACCCTACGACGCTGTGGGTTCGCGAGCGACATTTGTGGATATTCCAGCGAACCTCGGCGATGTGCCTGTTCTTGTGGCATAGCGATGCGAATCCAGTGACACGAGGGCCATGATCCGCGCCACATTCCCCCACCCCGGCCTTCGTGTGGCGCTCGCCGCCTAATTTCGCGGTCTTTACAACCCTCGACACGCCCATGAGGGTTGACCGGCCGCTCACCCCCTCCACCGCACTCCACCGCTCTGACCTGCGGTAACGCAACGGAAACTGATGATGAAGACGGTTCGAATCAGTTGACGGTGGGGAGAAGTGGAGTATGGTGGTGCGCAGTGGAGGGCCCGGTGCGCCAGCGCTGAGCGCTTCACGAGGCACGGGAGGTGGGGCCGATGTTCCTCGGCACCCATCAACCGCGTCTGGACGACAAGGGACGGCTGTTCCTGCCGGCTAAGTACCGTGAGGAGCTGGCGGAGGGTCTTGTGATCACCAAAGGCCAGGAGCGATGCCTCTACGTCTTTCCCGTGGAGGAGTTCCAGCGCATAACCGAGGCTCTCAGCACCGCCCCGGTCACCGCCAAGGCGGTGCGTGACTACAGCCGCGTCTTCTTCGCCAGTGCGTCCGACGAGAAACCGGACAAACAAGGACGCATCACGATCCCGCAGAGTCTCCGCCGGTACGCGGGGCTGGAGCGTGACTGCGTTGTCATCGGGGCCAACACCCGGCTGGAGATCTGGGACGCGCAGGCCTGGGAAACCTATCTCAGCGCGCAGGAGCAGGCGTTCGCCGATCTGTCGGAGGAGGTGCTGCCAGGGATCTTGTAGTGACCACGGTCGATCCGTCGGTGATGTCGTTCGGCGAGGTCTCCACCCGCAACCACTGTCTGCCAGCTGATGCACCTTCCCCGGTGTCAGATGACAGGCGTCCACGAAGAGGGTGCGGATGGGGACCTGGCCGGACGGCGCCGGGTGGGGACCCAGGAAGACCGGCGAGACGATCGATACGCGTCATCCGCGAGCAGGACGCGAGAGGGGGGTTGGAGATGCAGAACGACGTCGGCACGGGCGGTCACGTTCCGGTGATGCTCGAGCGCGTTCTGGAACTGCTCGGTCCCGCGCTGTCCGGTCCCGCGCCGGTGGTCGTCGACGCCAATCTCGGCCTCGGCGGGCACGCGGAGGCCCTGCTCGCCGCCTTTCCCGCGCTCCACCTGATCGGGATCGACCGCGACCCTTTCGCGATCGAGCACTCGGCCCGCAGGCTGAGCCCTTATGCCGACAGGACGACCCTGGTGCACGCGTCCTCCGCCGACCTGGCCGAGGCGCTTGCCCGTGAGGGGCGCACCACGGTCGACGGGGCGCTGTTCGACCTGGGGGTCTCCTCGCCGCAGCTCGACGAGGCCGGGCGCGGGTTCGCCTACGCCTATGACGCCCCGCTCGACATGCGGATGGACACCGAGCAGGAGCTGACGGCGGAGCAGGTGGTCAACACCTACGCCGCGGACGAGCTGATCCGCGTCCTGCGTGACTACGGCGAAGAACGATTCGCCCCGCGTGTCGCGGGCCTGATCATCAGAGAACGGGCCAAAGAGGCAATAACCTCGACCAAGCGGCTGGCGGACATCGTCCGGCAGGCGATCCCGGCCGCGACGCGGCGTACCGGCGGAAACCCCGCCAAGAGGACTTTCCAGGCGCTGCGCATCGAGGTGAACGCGGAGCTGTCCGCCCTTGAGGCGGCGCTTCCCGCGGCGCTCGACGCGCTGGCGCTCGGTGGGCGAGTCGTCGTGCTCTCCTACCACTCACTCGAGGACCGGCTGACCAAGCAGGCCCTCACGGCGCGAACCAAGGACACCAGCCCGCCCGGGCTGCCGGTCCCGCTGCCGGCGCATCAGCCGAGGTTCCGCCTGCTGACTAGGGGAGCCGAGCTCCCGAGCGAAGAAGAGCTCGCCCGCAACCCGCGGGCGGCCTCGGCCCGGCTACGGGCGGCAGAGAGGATCCGTGTTGACGACTGAGCAGGAGTTCGGCCGGGGTGCGCCCGTCCGCCGCGCCGTGCCCAAGACGGGCACGCGCCGGTCCGGAGCGCAGCACCAGTCCAAGCCGCGGCCCCGTCCTGACGCGCGCCCCCACGCCGGAGGCGCGCGGCCGGTCACCGGCCGAGCGCGTCCCGAGACCGGCCCCGTCCCGCGGCCAAGGCCCGCGCGCCGGCAGCGCGCGCCGTTCGTGCTGCTCGTCGTCGGGCTGCTCTGCGGTGGCCTGGTGAGCCTGCTGCTGCTCAACACCATGCTGGCCAAGGACGCGATCACCGACGCCAACCTGCGCGAGGAGATCGCCGTGGCCCGCCAGGAGAACGAGAAGATCAACCAGGAATACCAGCGCAAGACCCAGCCGGACGTCATCGCCGAGATGGCCGAGAAGCAGGGCCAGCACCCCGACTGGGACAACCCCAACGCCTGGACCAGCGCGGGAGAGCGAGCCAGCCGGGTGGACAGGGAACGGTGAGGGACTCCAGCGGCAGGGGGCAGGGACCCGGCCGTGGCGCTGGCGGCGCCGGCTCTCAAGGAGGGCCAGGCGCCGCTCGTCGTACGCCGGGAGGTCCGGGGCGGGGCGGACGGCAAGGCGGCTCGGCCCGCTCCGAGGGCACGGGCCGCCCGGCGTCCCCGGACGAACCGCCCCGCCGGCCACGCAAGCCCGACCCGTTCGACCTGCCGTTCGGGCGTGACGACGCGACGAGGGACCGGCCGCCGCAGGAGCCGGGCTCCCCACGCGGCCGCCGCCCCAGCGACTCCGGCCGGGACCAGGATCGTGATTCCGACCGCGACCCGGGCCGCGGCTCCGGGCGCGCGTCCGGCCGTGACTCCGGGCGTGACTCCGGGCGCGCGTCCGGCCGTGACTCCGGGCGGGGCCGCGCGGGCGATGCGGGAGCGCGCCGGCGGCCTGGTGATGAGAGCGACCCGCCGAGGGGCCGCGTCCCCCGTGGCCGCGGCGGCGACGCCCCGAGAGGGCGCACGCCGCAGGGGCGTGACGAGAACGACCGGCTGCGCGGCCGGGCTCCGCAGGGCCGCGACGAGGGCCCGCGTCCCCGAGGGCGTTCCACTCCGGGCCGGGACGAGGGGGAGCGTCCCAGAGGGCGTCCTCCCCAGGGCCGCGACGCCGCCGACCGGCTCAGGGGCCGCGACGAACGCACACGCGGGCGCGGCGACCGCCGGGACGCGCCCGACGCGCCGCAGGGCCCGCGTTCGCGCCGTGACGGCGCCAGGCCGGACGCCGGTGACCCACGCCGCTCCGGCAGACACGAGGACGGGCCGCTGCGCCGTACCCAGGCGGCCGGAGCCAGGCCGCAGGCCGCGGGCTCCAGGCCGGATCCGGCGCCGGGCGGCCGTGAGCGGGTGGCGACGCGCCGCGGCGGAGACGCGCCGCCACCCAGGGGCCCGCGCCGGCCCCCCACGCCGCCGCGCCCGCCCAGGCCGCCGCTCATGCTGCGGCTCGGCAGCCCGCGCAGGCGCATCAACATCGGCCTGATCGGCATGACGTTCGTGCTGTCGATCTTCGCCGGGCGGCTGATCCAGATGCAGGGGCTCGACTCCAAGGTGTACGCCGCCGCGGCGGCGGACCAGCGCCAGCACACCGAGAACATCCCCGCCAAGCGCGGCTCGATCACCGACGTCAACGGCCACGAGCTCGCCGTGACCGTCGAGGCGCGCGACGTGTCGATCGACCCGTCGAAGGTGCCGGAGGCCGGGCGCGCCAACGTGGCGGCCGTGCTGGCCAAGCACCTGGGCAAGGACCAGCAGGAGATCGCCGCCAAGCTGGCCACGCCGAACACCCGCTACCAGCTCCTGGCCAGGGGAGTCGATCCCGTGGTGGCCAGCCGCCTGCTCCAGGCCCGCGTGCCCGCGCTGTCGGCGAAGAAGACCTACCGCCGGCTCTACCCCGCGGGTGATCTGGCGGGAAGCCTGGTCGGGTTCGTGGGCGACGAGGGCGACGGCCTCGGCGGCATGGAACAGGCCAGGAACTCGCTGCTGGCGGGCCGCGACGGGGAGATGCGCGTCGAGACCGGCCGTGACGGCCTGCGCATCCCGATGACGAGCAGCCAGCGCACGGCCCCCGTGAACGGCCGCGACGTACGCCTCACCATCGACCGCGACATCCAGTGGGCCGCCCAGAAGTCGATCGGCGAGCAGGTACGCGAGTCCGGAGCCGAAAGCGGCACCGTCATCGTGATGGACGTGCGGAACGCGCAGATCATCGCCATGGCCAACTCTCCCGAGCTCGACCTGAACGACTGGCGCGAGGCCCCGGCGAGCAGCTACGTCAACAAGGCCGCCGCCGACGTCTTCGAGCCCGGCAGCACCAACAAGGTGATCACCGCGGCCGCCGCGCTGGAGGCCGGGGTGGTGGAACCGCACACGGTGTTCGAGGTGCCCGACCGGATCCGGTGCGCCGACCAGGTCCTGCGCGACGCGCACACGCACAAGACGGAGTCGATGACGTTCCTCCAGGCCATGGCGCAGTCCAGCAACGTGGCCACGATCATGGCGGCGCGCAAGGTCGGCAGCGAGGGCCTGCACAAGATGCTCAAGAAGTTCGGGTTCGGCACGCGGCCGGGCGGCGGCGTCCCCAGCGCGGAGGCCGGCCTGCTGCCCGACTACAGGAAGTGGTCAGGCAGCCAGAGCTGCACGGTCGCCTACGGGCAGGGCGTGTCGGTGACCGCGCTGCAGATGGCCAGCGTCTACCAGACCATCGCCAACGGGGGCGTCAAGATCGACCCGCAGGTCGTCGCGGGCACGACCGACCCGTCGGGCAGGTTCGTCCCTGCTCCGCCCGGTAAGCAGACCAGGGTGGTGAGCCAGACGACGGCGAAGGAGATCACGGCCATGCTGGAGAGCGCGGTGGGCGAGGAGGGCACCGGGCAGCTCGCGGCCATCCCCGGCTATCGGGTGGCGGGCAAGACGGGCACGGCGAACCGCTATGATGCCGAGCTCGGCCGTTATGACGGTTACACGGCCTCGTTCGTGGGGTTCAGCCCCGCGGACAACCCTCGGCTCGTGGTGCTTTCCGTCCTGCAGAACCCGAAGAACGGCCATTTCGGCGGGCAGCTGGCCGCCCCCGTGTTCAAGGATGTGATGACGTTCGCCATCAAGAGCAAGAAGATTCCTCCCACAGGCTCCGCCGCGCCGCCGGTGCGGACGCGCGCGGGACAGTGAGCAGGGAAGGTACGCTCTCGCCGTGCGTCCCCCGTCGTCTATGCGTCCCACGACCAGCCCGCCCCGCCCGCTGACCGGGCTCGCGACCATGATCGACGCCGATTCCGGCACGTCACGGTCGCCACACGCGGCACTGACCGGTGTCACCAACGACTCCCGTGCCGTCCGGCGCGGCGATCTCTACGTCGCGTTGTCCGGGAGCCGGGTGCACGGCGCCGACTTCGCCGCCCAGGCGATGGCGAGCGGCGCCGTCGCGGTGCTCACCGACCGGGCCGGCCGCGACGCGGCCGTCGCGACGGGGCTGCCCGTGCTGATCGTGCCCGACCCGCGCGCCCTGCTGGGGCAGATCTCCTCCTGGGTGTACGGCCAGCCGGCCCACGACGTCCAGATCCTCGGCGTCACCGGCACCAGCGGCAAGTCCACCACCACGTTCATGCTGGAGGCGGGCCTGAAGGCGGCCGGGCACACGGCCGGCCTGGTGGGCGGCGTCGAGATCCACGTGGGGGAGGAGCGTTTCGCGCCCACGCTCACCACGCCGGAGGCCTGCGACCTGCACGGCCTGTTCGCGCTGATGCGCGAGGAGGGCGTCGGCGCGGCCGTGATGGAGGTCTCCAGCCACGCGCTCGCGCTCGGCCGGGTCGACGGCATCTTCTACGACGTGGCCCTGTTCACCAACCTGTCGCAGGACCACCTCGACTTCCACAAGGACTTCGACGACTACTTCGCGACCAAGGCGCGGTTGTTCCAGCCCGAGTTGAGCCGCGCCGGGGTGACCAACTACGACGATCCCTACGGGCGTGAGCTGCTCGGTCTGGCCAAGGTGCCGATGACCACGTTCTCGGCCGAGGGCGATCCGCGGGCCGGGTGGCGGGCGGTCGACGCCAGGCTCGGCGCCGACGGCAGCGCGTTCCGGGTGGTGGGTCCCGGCGGGGTCGAGGCCGACGCGCAGATCGCGCTGCCAGGCCCGTTCAACGTGGCCAACGCGCTCGGCGCCATCGTGACCCTGGTCGAGGCCGGGGTGCCGCTGCAGACCGCCGTGCACGGCGTCGGATCCCTCACCGGGGTCCCCGGGCGCATGCAGCGCATCACGGGCGCCGAGCATGATTTCCAGGCGCTCGTTGACTACTCCCACAAACCGGGCGCGGTGGAGTCGGTGCTGCGTTCGCTGCGGTCGGTCACGGCGGGGGAGCTGACGATCGTGCTCGGCTGCGGCGGTGACCGCGACAAGGGCAAACGGCCCATCATGGGTGAGATCGCCGCTCAGCTGGCAGATGTGGCTATTTTTACCAACGACAATCCTCGCTCTGAGGATCCGCTCACCATCCTCGCGACGATGATGGAGGGGGCGCTCCGCGTTCCGCAGCACGACCGCGCACATGTGATCATTGAGCCCGACCGCGCGGCCGCCATCGGCCTGGCGATCGCCCGGGCCGGGCGCGGCGACGTGATCGTCGTGGCAGGCAAGGGCCATGAGCAGGGCCAGTACGTTTCAGGCGAGGTGATCCCCTTCGACGACCGCGAAGTGGTCGCCGAAGCGATCGACGCACGCAAGGAAAGCAGGAAGCACTAATGATCCCGTTGCCTCTGGCCAGGATCGCCGAGATAACCTCGGGAGCCCTGTCGGGCATGGCCGATCCCCGCGCCGTGGTGCGCGGGCCCGTAGTGATCGACTCGCGGGCCGTAGAACCGGGATCCCTGTTCGTCGCCTTCAAAGGCGCGCGGGTCGACGGTCACGACTACGCCGAGCAGGCGATCAGGGCAGGAGCGGTCGCCGTCCTGGCCACCAGGCCCGTCGAGGCGCCCGCGGTGATCGTCCCCGACGCCGCCGCCGCGCTGGCCGCGCTGGCCGCCGACCAGGTCCGCGCGCTGCCCAAGGTCACCGTCATCGGCGTGACCGGCTCGGCGGGCAAGACCGGCACCAAAGATCTGCTGGCCAGGCTCACCGCCCGCATCGGGCCCGCCATCGCTCCCGTCGGCAGCTTCAACAACGAGCTCGGCCACCCGCTGACCGTGCTGCGGGCCGACGCCGACACCCGGTTCATGGTCCTCGAACTCGCCGCCCGCACCGTCGGCCACATCAAAAACCTGACCCGCATCGCGCCGCCGCAGATCGGCGTGGTGCTCAACGTCGGCACCGCGCACCTCGGCGTGTTCGGCGGCAAGGAGGCCATCGCCAAGGCCAAGGGCGAGCTCGTCGAGGCGCTGCCGCGCACCGGCGTGGCCGTGCTCAACGCCGACGACCCGCTGGTCCGCGCGATGGCCGCCCGCACCGACGCCCGGGTCACGTACTTCGGGAGGGGCGAGTCCGCCGCCATCAGAGCCGAGGAGGTCGTGCTCGACGCCCGCGGGCGCGCCTCCTTCACGCTGCGCACCCCCTCCGGCAGCGCGCACGTGTCCCTCAAGCTGTACGGCGAGCACGCCGTCGAGAACGCCCTCGCCGCGGCCGCCGCCGGATACGAGCTGGGGCTGCCCGTCGCCACCATCGCCGCCGAGCTGTCCGAGGCGACGCCGCGCAGCCGGTGGCGGATGGAGGTCACCGACCGGGCCGACGGGGTGACGGTCGTCAACGACGCCTACAACGCCAACCCCGACTCGATGCGGGCGGCGTTCGAGGCGTTCGAGGCGCTGGGGCGGGGACGGCGGCGCTTCGCCGTCATCGCGGCGCTGCGGGAATTGGGCGACGACGGGCCCGCGCTCAACGCCGAACTCGGCCGGCTGGCCGGCGGCGCGGGGCTGGCCGGGCTGATCGTGGCGGGGCCCGAAGCCGGGCCGGTGCTCCAGGGCGCCCACGCGGCCGCCCAAGCCCTCGCGACCACCACCACCCAGCCTCCCGGCTCGCAGTTCCCGGATCCCCACGTGCCCGGTGCGCAGGGTGGCGGGGCTCCCGTCACGGGTCCGCAGTCCGCCGGCCCGCATGCTTCCGGACCGCACCCCGCGGTTCCCCACGCTCCCGGTGCGCAGGGCCACGGAGGTCCCGTCGCCGGTCCTCAGGTCATGGGCTCCCGGAGCCCCGGTCCTGTCACCTTTCCTCAGGTCACCGCCGGACCGCACGGTCCTGGTCCGCACTTCGCCGGGCCGGTCGGCCCCTCCGGGCCGCCGTCGGCCGGGCCGCACGCCCCGCGGCCTCAGACCCCCGCCGGTCCCTACCCGACGGCCGCGCCGGGTCCTTTCCCCCAAGCGCCCGCGGGTTCTCCGCCCGGCGGCGCCCACCAGGGACGGCACCCCGCCGACGGCACCCCCGCGGCGGGCCCGCCCTCGGCCGGTCCTCCGGCGGCCCCCGCGGGCGCTCCTCCGGCCGCGGGAACGGGCGGCAACGCGGCGTGCCCGCAGCACGTGACGCGGATCGTGCACGTGCCCGATGCCGAGGCGGCGGCCGCCGAGCTGGCGGCGTGGCTGCGGCCGGGTGACGCGGTGCTGGTCAAGGGGCCCAGGGCCATGGGTCTGGAGCGTACGGCCGAGCTCGTGCTCGGAGGTGCCCCCCAGTGAACAACATCATCGTCGCCGGTGCGGTGGGCCTGATTCTCTCGATGCTGGGCACCCCGCTGGCGATCCGGCTCTTCTCGCAGCGCGGCTACGGTCAGGAGGTCCGCGAGGAAGGCCCGTCCGGCCACCACAGCAAGCGTGGCACCCCCACCATGGGCGGCACCGTGATCGTGCTGGCCGCCCTGCTCGCGTACGGCGCGTCGCACCTGGCCATGTTGTCGACGCCCACCGTGTCGGGCCTGCTGGTGCTGTTCCTGATGACGGGGCTCGGCGCGGTCGGGTTCCTCGACGACTTCATCAAGATCTACAAGCAGCGCAGCCTGGGCCTGCGCAGCGGCGCGAAGGCGCTCGGCCAGCTCGTCGTCGGCGCCGTCTTCGCCTTCCTGGTCGTACGCCACCCGAACGTCTACGGCATCACCCCCGCCACGACCAGGGTGTCGTTCCTCCGGGACATCGACCCGTCGATCGGCATCGTCGGGTTCACCATCTGGGTGCTCATCATGATCGTCGGGTTCTCCAACGCGGTGAACCTCACCGACGGCCTCGACGGCCTGGCCAGCGGCGCGACCGGGGTGGTGCTCGGCGCGTACGTGCTGATCGGCAACTGGCAGCTGCGCAACAACTGCATCGACCAGCTCGGTCCCAACTGCTACTGGGTACGAGATCCGCTCGATCTGGCCGTGGTGGCCGCCGCCGTGCTAGGGGCGCTGATCGGCTTCCTGTGGTGGAACGCCCCGCCCGCCCGGATCTTCATGGGCGACACCGGCTCCCTGGCCCTGGGCGGCGTGCTGGCCGGGCTGGCCATCGCCACCCGTACCCAGCTCCTGCTCATCATCCTCGCCGGCCTGTGCGTGATCATCACGCTGTCGGTGATCATCCAGGTCGGCTCCTTCAAGATGACCGGCAAACGGGTGTTCAGGATGGCTCCGCTGCAGCACCACTTCGAGCTGAAAGGCTGGGCGGAGACCACGATCGTGGTCCGTTTCTGGCTGATCGCGATGCTCTGCGCGGCGCTCGGTCTCGGGCTCTTCTACGTTGAATGGATGCCCAGGCCATGAGCCTCACCTGTGTCGCCGGGCTCGGCGTCTCGGGCACGGCCGTCGCGAAGGTGCTGGCCGCGCACGGAGAGCGAGTCGTGGTCGTGGAGGCGGCGGAGGGGGAGCGGCAGCTGGCCGCGGCGGCCGAGCTGGCCAGGCTGGGCGTCGAGACCCGGTTCGGTGAGATGGCGCTGCCCGAGGGGGTGACCCGGCTCGTCACCACCGGCTGGGCTCCGCACCATCCACTGGTCGCCGCCGCGCTCGCGGCCGAGGTCGACGTCGTGGGAGAGGTGGAGCTGGCCTGGCGGCTGCGCCCGGCGCAGGCGGCCCCGTGGCTGGCCCTGACCGGCACCAACGGCAAGACCACGGCCGTGCGCATGCTCACCTCGATCCTGCTCGCCGCCGGGCGCAAGGCCGTGGCGGTGGGGAACGTGGGCGTGCCCGTCGTACGCGCGGTCGCCGAGCCGTACGACGTGCTGGCCGTCGAGCTGTCCAGCTTCCAGCTGCACTGGTCGGGCACGCTGGCCCCGCACGCCGCCGCCGTGCTCAACGTGGCCCCCGACCACATCGACTGGCACGGCTCCATGGAGGAGTACGCCGCCGCCAAGGGCCGCGTCTTCGAACGCGCCGGCACCGTGATCTTCAACGCCGACGATCCCGAGGCGACGAGGCTGGCCGCGCCCTACCCGGGGGCGGTCGGGTTCACCCTGCGCGTGCCCAAACGGGGCGAGATCGGCGTGGTGGAGGACCTGCTGGTGGACCGCGCGTTCGTCACCGACCCGGTGGAGGGCGCGGAGGAGCTGGCCACGCTGGACGACGTACGGCCCTTCGCGCCGCACAATGTCGCCAACGCGCTGGCCGCCGCCGCCCTGGCCCGTTCGCTAGGTGTGCCGTCCGAGGCCGTGGCGAGAGGGCTGCGCGACTTCGTGCCCGATCCGCACCGGTTGTCACACGTGGACAGGATCGGCGAGGTCGACTACATCGACGACTCCAAGGCGACCAACCCGCACGCGGCCGCGGCGGCGCTGGCGTCGTACTCGTCGATCGTGTGGGTGGCAGGCGGGCAGCTCAAGGGCGCCGACGTCGACGACCTGGTGCGTCAGGCGGCCCCGCGGCTGCGCGGGGCGGTGGTGCTGGGCGCCGACCGGGTCACGATCGCCGAAGCCATCGCGCGACACGCCCCGGATGTCCCCGTGGTGGACATCGCCGATCGCGACACTGGGGTGATGGAAAGAGTCGTCACCGAAGCCGCGCGGCTGGCCTCGCCAGGGGACACCGTGCTGCTCTCCCCGGCGGGGGCCTCCCTTGACATGTTCGCCGGTTATCCAGCGCGGGGGGAGGCCTTCGCGCGTGCCGTACGCGAGCTGAGGCTGCGACGTGAGCGCGACCGCTGAGGAGGGGCCGGGCAGCTGGGCCCGCGAGCAGCTCGGCACGCTGAAGGAGCTGCTGGACAAGCCGCTCACCACCTACTACCTGATCATCATGTGCAGCGCGCTGCTGCTGGCGCTGGGCCTGATGATGGTGTTGTCGGCCTCCAGCATCGAGGCGCTGCAGAAGACCGGCAGCCCGTTCTCGTGGTTCATCAAGCAGTCGTTGTCGGCCGCGGTCGGCGTGCTGGTGATGTGGCTCTGTTCGCGGCTGCCGACGAAGGTCTTCCGCTGGGCGGGCTACCCGTTGATGGCGCTGTCGATCCTGGCGCTGGTCATGGTGCTGTTCATCGGCTCGTCGGAGCTGGGCGCGCAGCGGTGGATCTACGTCGGTCCGTTCACCCTCCAGCCGTCCGAGCCCGCCAAGCTCGGGCTCGTGCTGTGGGGGGCCGACCTGCTGGCCCGGCGGGCGCGGCAGGGCAAGATCGAGTGGCGGCAGATGCTGATCCCGCTCATGCCCGGCACCGCGATCCTGGCCGTCATGGTCATGCTGGGCAGCGACCTGGGCACCACGCTCGTGCTTTTCATGATCTTCCTGGCGCTGCTGTGGGTGGTGGGGGCGCCGATCAAGCTGTTCGGGGGCATCCTGTCGCTGGCGGTGCTGGCCGCCGTCATCATGATCAAGGTTGAGCCCTACCGGATGTCGCGCATCAGCTCGTTCCTCGACCCGTGGGCCGACGCCCAGGGCGCCGGGTACCAGGCCGTCCAGGGGCAGATCGCGATGGGCTCAGGCGGCTGGTTCGGGCTCGGACTCGGCAGCAGCCGCCAGAAGTGGAGCTGGCTGCCGCACGGCGAGAGCGACTTCATCTTCGCCATCCTGGGCGAGGAGCTGGGGCTGATGGGCACGCTCATGGTGGTGGCGCTGTTCGGGCTGCTCGGCTACGCCGGGCTGCGGGTGGCCGTGCGGGTCAACGACGCCTTCATCAGGCTGGCCGCCGCCGCCATGGTGGCCTGGATCGTCGGGCAGGCCACCGTCAACATGGGCGCCGTGCTCGGTGTGCTGCCGATCACGGGCATCCCCCTTCCCCTGGTCTCGTACGGCGGATCTTCGCTGCTGCCCACGCTCGCCGCGCTCGGCATGCTGCTGTCGTTCGCCCGACGCGAGCCCGGCGCGCGTGAGGCCTTGGCGGCTCGTGGCCCCGGACCCGCCGCCCGGGCCCTAAGCTGGCTGGGCCTGGGGGCTATGACCAAAGGCCGAGTGACACGTTAGGGAGTGACCGAGATGAGGGTGGTCCTCGCCGGAGGGGGGACGGCCGGGCACATCGAGCCCGCGCTAGCCCTTGCTGACGCGCTACGCCATCTTGACCGCAGCGTCGGCATCACCTGCGTGGGCACGGAACGCGGCTTGGAGACGCGGCTCGTGCCCGCCAGGGGCTACGAGCTGGAGCTGGTGCCGGCCGTGCCCCTGCCCAGGTCGATCACTCCGAGCCTGCTGACGGTGCCCGGCAGACTGGCCGGCGCGATCAACGCCACGGCCGCCATACTCGACCGGGTCCAGGCCGACGTCCTCGTCGGCTTCGGCGGCTACGTCGCGACCCCGGCCTACCTGGCGGCCAAGCGGCGCGGGCTGCCGATCGTCGTGCACGAGGCCAATCCGCGTCCCGGCCTGGCCAACCGGCTGGGCGCCCGGCTGACCGACCACGTCTTCACCGGCTATCCCGACGCGCAGCTGCTGCCGAAGGCCGAGTTCATCGGCACGCCGCTGCGGCGCGACATCGTCGATCTCGACCGGTTGTCCATGGGCGACAAGGCCCGTTCCTGGTTCGGGCTGGAGAACGACCGGCCGACGCTGCTGGTGTTCGGCGGCTCGCAGGGGGCCAGGTCGGTCAACGACGCGGCGCTGGCCGCGGCGCCCGTACTGCGCGGGGCGGGTGTGCAGGTGCTTCACGTGCTCGGCCCGAAGAACACCGTCGAGCACGAGCCGCCTCCGGGCGACCCGCAGTACGTGCTGCTGCCCTACCTCGACCGCATGGACCTGGCCTACGCCGCCGCCGACGTCGCGTTGTGCCGCAGCGGCGCGCTGACGTGCGCGGAGCTGACCGCGGTCGGGCTGCCCGCCGCCTACGTTCCGCTGCCGCACGGCAACGGCGAGCAGCGTATGAACGCCGAGCGCATCGTTCAGGGCGGGGGCGGTCTCATGGTCGACGACGCGGGCCTGACCCCCGATTGGATCATCCAGAACGTGCTGCCGATGCTCCACGACCCCGAGCGGGTCGCCGTCATGTCGGAGGCCGCCTCCCGGCTGGGGCGCAAGGACGCCGATATCATGCTTGCCAGGAAAGTGTTGGAGATAGCCCGATGAGTCTCGTGAAGCTGGTCGATCCCGTCGCCGTCGACGATCTGGGGCGGGTGCACTTCATCGGCATCGGCGGCGCGGGCATGTCGGGCATCGCCCGCATTCTGCTCAAGCGTGGCGTTTCGGTGTCGGGCAGTGACGCGCGCAGCTCCGAGCTGATCACCGAGCTGCGCGAGCTGGGCGCGACGGTGCACATCGGGCACGCCGCCTCCCATATCAGAGACGTCGACACCGTGGTCGTCTCGACCGCCATCCGTGACTCCAACCCCGAGCTCGGCGAGGCGCTCAAGCAGGGCCTGCGCATCATCCCGCGGGCCGCCGCGCTGGCCAGCGTCATGGCGGGGCGCACCGCCGTGGCCATCGCCGGCACCCACGGGAAGACCACCACCACCTCGATGCTGACCGTGGCGCTGCAGAAGTGCGGGGCCGATCCGTCCTACTGCGTGGGCGGCCAGCTCGTCACCACCGGGCTCGGCGCCGACGACGGCCAGGGCACGGTGTTCGTGGCGGAGGCCGACGAGAGCGACGGCTCGTTCCTCATGCTCGCGCCCGACATCGCGGTGGTCACCAACGTCGAGGCCGACCACCTCGACAACTACGGCGACCCCCGGGCGGTGCACGACGGCTTCGCCAGGTTCGCCGACCGGGTCGGCTCGCTGCTCATCGTGTGCGCCGACGACCCGGGGGCGGCCGAGCTGGCCGGCCGGGCGCGCGAGCGGGGGGTGCGGGTCAAGACGTACGGCCTGCGGGGCGAGGACTACCACGTCACCGGGGTCGCGCCCGACGGCTTCGGCACCGTGTTCGCCATCGAGGGCAAAGGCGACGTGCGGCTGGCGGTCCCCGGGGCGCACAACGCGCTCAACGCCGCCGCGGCGATCGCCGTGGCCGACGAGCTGGGGCTGCCGTTCGAGGAGATCAGGCAGGGCCTGGGGGCCTTCACCGGGGCCAAGCGGCGCTTCGAGGCCAAGGGCGAGGCCGGCGGCATCGCCGTGTTCGACAGCTACGCCCACCACCCGACCGAGCTGACCGCCGACCTGCGCGCCGCGCGCGACGTCGTCGCCTCCTACTCCGGCACCGGCAGGGTCATCGCGGTCTTCCAGCCGCACCTCTACTCGCGCACCCGGTTCTTCGCCGACGAGTTCGGCGCGGCGCTCGGCCTGGCCGACGAGGCCATCGTGCTCGACGTCTACGGCGCCCGCGAGGACCCCGAGCCCGGGGTGTCCGGCGCGATGGTGGCGGGGCGGGTGCCGCTGCCGGCCGGGCGGGTCGCGTACGCGCCCGACCGGGCCGCGGTGCCCGCGATGATCGCCGAGCGGGCCAGGCCCGGCGACATCGTGCTCACCATGGGCGCGGGCGACGTCACCGAGCTCGGCCCGCAGATCGTCGCCCGCCTGTCTTGAGCAGCCGCCGTTGGGCGTGGCGTGCGGTGTTCACCCACCCGGCGGCGTAGGTTGTGCCGACATGCAGGGGAGGGCGATGAAGGCGCGGACGGCGTTCCTGGTGCTGCTCACGGCGGGCGTGGTGGGCACGGCGGCGTGGCTCGTGTTCTTCTCTCCCGTGCTGGGCGTGCGGTCGATCGAGATCGTGGGAAATGTCACAGTGTCCGCCGAGGAGATCGAGCAGCGGGCCGAGGTGGCCGACCTGCACCCTCTCGCCACCGTCGACCTGGCGGGCGTCGAGAGCCGCGTCATGGGCATCAGGCGGCTCGCCGGCGCGAAGGCCGAACGTGTCTGGCCAGGCACGCTCAAGATCCAGGTCGTCGAGCGCAGACCCGTGGCGGCCGTCCCCGTGGGCGGGCAGGTGGCGATCGTCGACAGGCAGGGTGTGGTGATCGAGGTCAAGACGTCGGTTCCGCCCCTGCTGCCGCTGATCAAGGTCGACCGCCCCGCCGAGGGCGATCCGGCGTTGATGGCGGCGCTCGAGGTCATCCAGGTGGTGCCGGGGTCGGTGGCGGTCAGGGTCAAGGAGGTGCGCGCGGGCACGGCCGAGGGCGTCACCCTCGTGCTGTCCGACGGGCGTACCGTCATCTGGGGCGGCGCGGACCGGCCCAAGGAGAAGGGCCGCATCCTGACCTCGCTGCTCCGGCGCGAGCGCGACGCCACCCGTTACGACGTGAGTTCCCCGGACGTGGTGACGCTGAAGTGACGGTGATCGTCAGGGTCTGGCAACCGCGTGGCAAGAGCATCGCCGAGCCTGTCGGGGGTGGGGGGCGCGACGTGAGAGCCTGTAGAGCGGACGTTCGGCAGAGGAGGGCCCCGACCAGGAGCGACTTCGGAGCGAAACGGACAGCCCGCGACACGCCGGACGTGCTTGCGGCGCGGTTAGTTGACCCGCCTGGAGCGTAACTCCTACTGTCCGTATCAATCCTCAGGTTGACATAAATCTAAATCTCAACCTGAGGTTGAGAGTTACCCGAACTGACAAAAAGCGGAGACGATCCGCACCGAAATGGCAAGTCAACGAGCGGAAAGGCCCCTCGTCGTGGCAGCACCGCAGAACTACCTCGCGGTCATCAAGGTCGTCGGCATCGGCGGCGGCGGAGTGAACGCCGTCAACCGGATGATCGAAGAGGGACTCAAGGGCGTCGAGTTCATCGCGATAAACACCGACGCCCAGGCGCTGCTGATGAGTGACGCCGATGTGAAACTCGACGTGGGCCGCGAGCTCACGCGCGGACTGGGCGCGGGCGCCAACCCCGACGTGGGGCGCAAGGCGGCCGAGGACCACCGTGAGGAGATCGAGGAGGTCCTCAAGGGGGCCGACATGGTCTTCGTCACGGCGGGCGAGGGCGGTGGCACGGGCACGGGCGGCGCACCCGTCGTGGCCAACATCGCCAGGTCGCTCGGCGCGCTGACGATCGGCGTCGTGACCCGGCCGTTCAGCTTCGAGGGGCGGCGCAGGGCCTCGCAGGCCGAGGCCGGCATCGAGACGCTGCGCGACGAGGTCGACACCCTCATCGTGATCCCCAACGACCGGCTGCTGTCCATCTCGGACCGGCAGGTGAGCGTGCTCGACGCCTTCAAGGCGGCCGACCAGGTGCTGCTCTCCGGTGTGCAGGGCATCACCGACCTGATCACCACGCCCGGCCTGATCAACCTCGACTTCGCCGACGTCAAGTCGGTCATGTCGGGTGCCGGTTCGGCGCTCATGGGCATCGGACACGCCCGCGGCGACGACCGCTCGGTGGCGGCGGCCGAGATGGCGGTCTCCAGCCCGCTGCTGGAGGCCAGCATCGACGGCGCCCACGGCGTGCTGCTGTCCATCGCCGGCGGCTCCGACCTCGGCCTGTTCGAGATCAACGAGGCCGCCCAGCTCGTGTCCATGGCGGCCGCGCCCGACGCCAACATCATCTTCGGCACGGTCATCGACGACGCCCTCGGCGACGAGGTGCGCGTGACGGTGATCGCGGCCGGCTTCGACGACGTGCCGACGGCGGCCGAGAAACCGGCGGCCCGTCCGGCGGGGCGTCCGGCCGCGCCGCCGGTGTCGTCTCCCGCCCGGCCGAGCGTCTCGGCGCCCAGCGTGAAGTCCGAGCCGCCTCCTGCGCGCCCTGAGCCGCGTGCTGAGCAGCGTTCGGAGCCTCGCGGGGACTTCAGGGCCGAGCCGCGCGCCGAGGTCCGTCCTGAGGCCCGTCCAGAGCCTCGTACCGACTTCCGTCCTGAGCCGCGGCAGGAGCCGCGCGCGGAGTTCAGGCCCGAGCCGCGCTCCGAGTTCAGGCCCGAGCCCCGGCCGGAGCCGCGCTCCGACTTCAGGGCCGAGCCCGGGCCCGAGCAGCGACCCGAGCCGGTGCGGCCCGTGGAGCCCGCGCAGGATTCCCGGCAGGACGCGGGGGAGGCCGTCGCCGACGAACCGTCCGGCCCCGTCTCCATCCCCCGGCCTACGCCGGAGCCCGCCAACCCGCCCACGCCCATCACCTCCCGCATGTCGGAGCCCGCCAAACGTCCCCGCGTGGTCTTCGAGGAGCAGGAGGAGGAGCTCGACGTACCCGACTTCCTCAAATAGCCGGTCGCCTGACGCCGCTCCCCGAAGGGAAACGGGAGCGGCGCCGTCGTGTTCACGGCGGAGACGTCACCAGATCGGCAACGAGAGGAAGAGGCAGTGAGAAGGGACGAGATCGCGGCCGGGCTCGCCGAGGTCGAGACGCGCATCGCGGCGGCCTGCCGGGCCGTCGGGCGCGACCGCGGCGAGGTCACGCTGATCGCCGTCACCAAGACCAGGCCGGCGGAGGACGTACGCATCCTGTGCGAGCTCGGCGTGCGAGACGTCGGGGAGAACCGCGACCAGGAGGCCGCGCCCAAGGCGCGCGAACTCGCCGGCCTGCCGCTGACGTGGCACTTCGTCGGCCAGCTCCAGACGAACAAGGTCCGCTCCGTCGTCGGGTACGCCGACGTGATCCACTCCGTCGACCGCCCCAGACTGGTGGAGGCCATAAGCAAGGAGGCGGTGCGTCAGGGCCGCACCGTCGGCTGCCTGCTGCAGGTGGCGCTCGACGACGATCCGGCCAGAGGCGGCGCGCGCTCCGCCGACGTGCTCGCGCTCGCCGACGAGGTGGCGCTCGCCGAGGGCGTGTGGCTGGGAGGCGTCATGGCGGTGGCCCCGCTGGGGGAGGAGCCGGCCAAGGCGTTCGCCGCATTGCGGGAGGTGGCGACCCGTGTCCAGGAGCAGCATCCCCGGGCGACGATGGTTTCGGCCGGTATGAGCGAGGATCTCACCGAGGCCGTCGCCTACGGCGCGACACACGTGCGGATCGGTACGGCGTTGCTCGGTCGTCGCAAGCCCTTCGTCAGGTAATGTCCCCTCAAGTGGGTCTTCAGGCCCGTGACCGAGTAGAGGTCGATCAGCGGTGAGCTCCAGGGGGGTACGCCTACCGCCTCGGCACCCGGAGACGGGCCCGAGCGAGTGCGACCATGAGCAGGAGGACGACGTAGCGATGGCCGGCGCGATGCGCAAGATGGCGGTCTACCTCGGTCTCGTGGAGGACGACCGCTACGAGAGGTACGAGACCTACCCTGACGAGTACGCCTACGAGGACGACGTGCAGCGAACCGGCGAAGAGCGGCCTGTCGCGGTCCAGGACCGCGACGAGGACGCGGAGGCCGGGGTGCCCGCGCCACGGCCCGCGACGGCGATCGTGGAGCGTCGCACGACCGATCTCGCTCGCATCACGACCCTTCACCCCCGTACGTACAACGAAGCGCGTACCATAGGGGAGCACTTCCGGGACGGCACCCCGGTCATCATGAACCTGACCGAGATGGTCGACAGTGATGCAAAGCGCCTTGTGGATTTCGCAGCAGGTCTGGTCTTTGGCCTACATGGCAGCATTGAACGTGTTACGAACAAGGTGTTCCTGTTGTCCCCTGCCAATGTCGAGGTGACCGCCGAGGACAAGGCCCGAATCGCGGAACGCGGGTTCTTCAACCAGAGTTAGAGTCTCTGTATGTCTATCGCACCCAACCAGGTCTCGCCGAGACCGGGAGGGCACATCAGAAGTGGAGGCGCGGCCGAGCCGTGGGGATCGTCAGTCAGATCTTGGTCGTTGTCCTGTCTCTCTACTTGGTGCTGCTCATCGGCAGGATGATCTTCGAGACGGTGCAGGCTTTCGCCCGCCAGTGGCGCCCCACGGGTGTCGTCCTGGTGCTGGCGGAGGCCACTTACACCGCAACAGACCCACCACTCAAGTTCCTCCGCCGTTTCATTCCCCCGCTCCGGTTGGGTACGGTGGCCTTTGACCTAAGCTTCACTGTCCTGTTCATCGTCGTGCTGATCCTGATCCAGATCGCGGGAGCGCTTCGCTGAACGGGCCGATGTCGTGCCGGTCGTGATCCAACTCGTGTCCGCGCTGAAGTGATTCGGGTTACCGTCCCTCCGGACAGACTCCAAGCGCGCCAAGGAGACCAAAAATGCCGCTGACGCCCGCTGATGTGCGGAACAAGCAGTTCAGTACCACCCGGTTGCGGCCGGGCTACGACGAGGAAGAGGTCGATGCCTTCCTCGACGAGGTGGAGGCTGAGCTCGACCGCCTGATCCAAGAGAACGAGGAGCTCCGCGCCAAGCTGGCCGAGTGCCTGCGGGGGAAGGTGCCGGGCGGCATGAACATGCCCATGGCCTCCGCCCCGGTCCAGGAGCAGCAGCCCAAGCCCGAGATGATGACGCCGCCGCAGCCGGAGCCCATGCGGGCCCCCGAGCCGCCGCCGGTACAGCAGCCGCAGTCGGTGCCCGTGGCCATGAACATGCCTCCGACGGAGGACAACATGGACACCGCGGCCCGCGTGCTCGCCCTCGCCCAGCAGACCGCCGACCAGGCGATCTCCGACGCCCGCCGGGAGGCGGACGAGACGGTGACCCGCGCCCGCCGCGAGGCCGACGAGATCCTCACCAAGGCGCGCCGCCAGGCCGAGCAGGTCATCGGCGACGCCCGGGCCCGCGCCGAGACGCTCGAGCGCGACGCCCAGGAGCGCCACCGCCAGGCGATGGGCTCGCTGGTGCAGACCCGCGACGAGCTCGAGCGCAAGGTCGAGGAGCTGCGCAGCTTCGAGCGGGAATACCGCAGCAGGCTCAAGCTCTATCTGGAGAACCAGCTCGCCGAGCTCAACGTCGCGGCCGAGGGCAGCGGCGGGTTCCCGGTGATGTCGGGTGGTCCGCAGGGCCAGGCGGCGCCTGCCATGTCGCACGCCGTGCCCCAGGGAAGTGGCCAGCAGCCCCTGCCCGGTGGCCCCAACCCGTTCGGCGGCGAGGCGGCTCCCCAGGGCGCCTTCCCCGGCGGTGACGGTCCCCACAACGACCGCCGGTAAAGTACAGGGTCACTAGGACCTGTCACTCGAAAGAGCCCTCTGTGATCCTCATCAGTGCTGGTTTGGTGCTCGCGGCAGTGGTCTTGCTGATCGCGGGCTTCGTACTGGCGAAGCCGTTCCTGATCATGTGGTCCATCGTGGTCAGCGTGCTGTCCGCGCTGTTCCTGGTGATCGGGGCCTTCCTGCGGCGAAACGAGCTTTTTCCCGGTGGCGGGCAGGCCGCTGCGCCGGCCACCCCCCCGAAAGGGCTCACCCCGCCGGGCATGCCGTACACCCAGACCGGTGCCATGGCTCACCA